>JAQWAN010000181.1 GCA_028707655.1 Bacteroidaceae bacterium | reverse complement strand
ATCCCGACGATGAACAAGCCGTTAGCATGTTTGATGCAGAAGTTATGTTTTCTATGGTAGACGATCTATTCTCAGGTATCCGCATCTTGGTCTGGATGGTTGGTCTAGGTACCCTATTAGCGGGTGTTATTGGTGTTAGTAACATTATGATTGTTACCGTTAAAGAACGAACAACAGAAATAGGAATTCGCAGAGCCATTGGAGCCACTCCACGCAATATAATGGTACAAATTTTATCCGAGAGTATGGTCTTAACCATTGTAGCCGGACTGAGTGGCATTTGTTTTGCAGTATTAGTATTGCAGGGTATTGAAATGGGAATTAAAAGTTCAGGATTAGAGGCCACATTCCAAGTCGATTTTTGGACCGCTATCTTCACAGCCTTTATTCTTTTAGCTCTGGGGCTTCTAGCAGGTCTAGCACCCGCTTATCGCGCCATGGCAATCAAACCTATTGAAGCTATTAGAGACGAATAAATTATAAAAAACAATCATACTAAAACGAAACAACATGAAAAAGATTTTTAAATGGATATTGATAGCCTTGGTAGCTATTCTATTTATTCTCACATTCAGATTTCTTTATTTAAAATCACAACCAAAAGAGGTGGTTTATGAGTTACTGGATACAAAGAAAGCCGATTTACAAAAAACAACGGTTGCCACAGGAAATGTAGAACCCAGAGATGAGATTCTTATTAAACCTCAGATTTCTGGTATTGTAGAAAAGATATACAAAGAAGCCGGAGAAAATGTAAAGAAAGGCGATGTTATTGCACAAGTAAAGGTTATACCAGAATTAGGTCAACTGAACAATGCAGAGAGTCGCGTACGCTTAGCCGTTATCAACGGAAAACAAGCCAAAAAAGACTTCAACCGCATAAAGAAATTATACAAAGACCAATTAATCAGTCGCGAGGAGTTTGAAAAAGGAGCCATAGCCTATCAGCAAGCAAAGAACGAAGAACAGACTGCACAAGATGCCTTAGACATCATAAAGAGTGGTATTACTAAAAACACAGCAGAATACAGTAATACGATGATACGTTCAACTATCGATGGTTTACTTTTAGATGTTGCTGTAAAAGAGGGTAACTCTGTGATTATGAGTAACACCTTTAACGATGGTACAACCATTGCCACAGTAGCGAATATGAAAGATTTAATTTTCAAGGGTAAGATTGACGAAACCGAGGTGGGACGTATCCATGAGAACATGCAGGTGAAGATCACTATCGGTGCACTCCAAGACATTAGCTTTAAAGCGATTCTAGAATATATCTCCCCAAAAGCAGTAGAACAAAATGGTGCGAACCAATTTGAGATAAAAGCTGCCGTAGAGGTACCAGATAGTGTGATGATTCGTTCTGGCTATTCAGCCAATGCAGAGATTGTTTTGGCCAAAGCCAATCAGGTGCTAACCGTACCAGAGAGCGCTATTGAGTTTAAAGGCGATTCCACTTTTGTATACACACTCGTTAGTGAAACGCCTCAACAAACCTTTGAGAGAAAAGCTGTCGAAATAGGATTAAGCGATGGTATTCAAATAGAGGTGAAAAAAGGATTAGAACTAGGTACAAAGATACGTGGAGCAATCATAAACAAGAAATAAAATAGTTGACTATGAAATCAAGCCTAATTATAGCTTTTGTTGCAACAGCAATGATGGGAACAGTACAGGCCCAAACGACCAAAGAATGGAGCTTAAAAGACTGTATCGAGCATGCTGTTGAACACAATATATCTATTCGCCAACAAGCAATTCAAACCGACCAAAATCGGAATACAGTTAACACAGCCAAATATGCCCGCCTACCTAATTTAAACGGTGGTGCCAATCAAGGTTGGACCTGGGGACGTACCCCATCTCCCACGGATAACACCTATGTTAACACCAGTAGCACAAGCACCAGCTTTTCTGTAAGCACTAGTATTCCACTATTTACCGGTTTTCGTTTACACAACACCTATGTTGCAGCAAAATTAAATTTACAAGCAAGCTTAGAGGATCTGCAGAAAGCAAAAGAGGATATTAGTATCAGCGTTACATCGGCCTATATGCAAGCCCTTTTTGACAACGAGATACTAACCGTTGCGCAAGAACAGGTGGAATTGAGTAAACAACAAGTAGAACGTTTAGTACGACTAAAAGAAGTAGGCAAAAGTTCCTATGCAGAGGTGGCAGAAGCTAAATCTCGTTTGGCACAAGACCAATTGAGTGCCGTACAAGCACGCAATGCACAACAGCTATCTTTGTTAACACTCAGTCAGCTACTCGAACTACCTACTACCAACGGTTTTTCTATTCAAAAGCCTACCTATAACTTTACGCCAGAAACACCTACACCACCCGATGCTATTTACAACGCAGCCGTTACCCAACGCCCTAGTATAAAAGCAGCACAGTTACGTGTAAAGAGCAGTCAAAGAAACATCAAAGTAGCCAAGAGTGCTTACTATCCAGAGCTCAGCTTTAATGCTGGTTTAAGCACAGGATACTACACTTTAAAGAATAGACCACATAATACTTTTAGTTCACAGCTAGACGATAACCTCAATAAACAAATAGGCTTTACATTGAGTATTCCCATCTTTAACCGTTTCTCTACAAGAAACAGTATAAGAAATGCAAAACTACAACATAGCTCTTATGCTTTTCAACTACAAGATGAGATGAAAAAGCTATACAAAGAGATTCAACAATCGTGGTATAATGCAGTTGGAGCAGAGGCTAAATATAACAGCTCAACCGCAGCAGTAGCGGCAAATAAGGCTTCGTTTGATTTGATTACAAAGAAATTTGAGAATGGCAAAGCCACATCCATAGAATATAATGAGGCTAAATTGAACCTAATGAAAGCTGTTTCTGAAAAGCTTAAAGCAAAATATGAGTTTTTATTCCAAACAAAAATACTCAATTTTTACAAAGGCATACCCATAGAATAATTACAGATACATTTGTGTGAAAGAATCTTTTTCTATCCTACTAGTTTAAAAGAGCTAGTTAGGAATAGAGAAAGATTCATTTTTTTATCCTGAAATGGCACCAAAAGAGCCATCCAGTGATACTACTATTTTGGAAAAGCAGTTAAACTAATTGCGCAATTAATGCTTCACGCTCCCCATAAAGCAGGTCAATAAGAGGTAATTCTATTAAAGTATAGCAACCAGGACGTTGTTTTAATGCTGCACGAGCAGCACAAATCAACACCTGACCAGTCAAAGCTGGATTGTTAATCTTCATGTCAAACGTAAAGAGTTGATTTTGTGCACTACCAGACACACCTTTGCGTGTCATATGTACACCATGCCCCATATCCTTTACCTCATCCACCGAGTCTACGGCCATTACGTGGGTATCATCCTTTACAAAATAAGCATCAGCTTTAACGCTTTTCGTCACCTGCTCTAGGGTATAGCCCTCCTTCAATTCCACATAAACCATGCGGCGATGGATGCCCGTTCCCAATGGGATCGTTATGGATAGCGCATCTTTAACGCCCTCCATAGCCTTAACAGCCACCGTGTGCCCCATGCTCATTCCGGGTCCAAAATTGGTATAGGTTAATCCCTTAGGAGCAATAGCTCGCAACAAGGTTCTAACCACAGAATCACTACCGGGGTCCCATCCCGCTGCAATGATAGAGGTAGCTCCATTTTTGGCAGCAACGCTCGATAGCTCACGGCGGAGCGCAACTATGTCTGTATGTATATCAAAGCTATCCACGGTAGAGATACCGAGTGATAAACATTTCGTAGCATAAGCTGCTACACTACGTGTTGGGGTAGCCAAAACAGCCACGTCTACTTTTCCTAACTTCTCTATAGCATCCACCACTTTGTAGGGTGCCATTTGAGCAGCAAAATCGCTAGTCACTTTTCTTCTAACAATACCAACCACTTCCATATCTGGTGCAGCAAGTGCTGCTTGAAAGGCAAACTGACCTATATTACCATATCCAATAATGGCAACTTTTATTTTATTCATTATACTTGTGTTTAACGATGAACCACAAAAATAATCAAAAATACAACAGACAAATTCAAATTATTGATAATTTTGCAGTTATAAACAATATTAAAACAAACCATTCGTTTCCTAACTAGGTTCTTCCATGCTTTTACAGCAAAGCACCCAGCAAAAACCAGCAAAAAAAAGAATAAATGATAGAATATTTAAAGGGGAACATCGATTCCATCACCCCAACCAATCTCATTATAGAGGTACAAGGCATTGGATATTCAGCCAACATATCGCTTAACACCTATACCAAGCTACAGCATCAAAAGGAATGCAAACTATATATCTATGAGTTGATCCGAGAAGATGCATATATCCTTTATGGTTTTGTAGAACCCGCCGAACGAGAAATCTTTACAAAGCTGATTTCAGTATCAGGCATTGGCGGCAACACAGCGCGCACCATCTTATCTACCTTTACCCCACAAGAGCTCTTTGAGGCTATCAGTGCGGGAGATGTAGAACAAATAAAACGGGTAAAAGGGATTGGCCTAAAAACAGCACAACGT
>JAQWAN010000180.1 GCA_028707655.1 Bacteroidaceae bacterium | reverse complement strand
GTTGTTGTATGCGAATGCCTCTACACATGAAATTGCAACAGCTGGAGATGAATACCTCGTTTTTTCCTCCTCTATACTTTCGTTAGATAGAGCACGTATCTCCTATTATCTGGAGATAAAGTGTGACACAGCTAGAGTGAGCCTACGGTTGGGGCGTATTAACTATACATATGCTACTGGAGAAGGCGACCAGCACTATCGAGCAGAAAAATGGATTACCGATGCAGAAGCTATGAACAAAAAAAGAACGAAGTTGTATCCTGGTCCTGGCAAGTTTAGATGTAAGACTATCGATTTAAAAGACCAACTTTTTGGTGAATTACGTGCTATCTATGAAAATGCAGTATTACGCGAATTAGCTAGTCGTGTATCTACCACAGCTATTGCTCCTAAAGAAAAGGTGCAATCTTTTTCTACCCCTCCATTGCCTCAAAAAGAAACGGTGGCTCCGTTAGCGGCAAATAGTACAGCTGCGGTTGTTTCCAATGTAGTTATAGCTCCTAACGAAACTGTAATAGAGCAATTAAAACAGCTGATAGCTCCTCAGGTTGCTCTGTTTACAGGGCCCTATTCTTCGTTTCCTGCTAAAGCGGAGTGGGTTGGAGTAGGCGTTGTGCAACAAGAGCCAGTAGCCCTATTGCTTATAGAAGCAACGGATAAAAACAGCAAAACAATAGAGCAACTCACGGATTATACGCTATTGTTAACAGCTACACAGCAAGCAGATGAAAAGCCAATGGTTTTTCAAGTTAACTGTTCCTCTTTAATGCAACAACCCCTTTGCCCAGCAACTCTGACTCCAACAAAAGATACAACAAAGGCCGCACATAAAGGGTCTTATATCCTGTTTGTAGGTAAAATTAATGCAGTGGAAAAGAAAAAATAGTAGAAGAGACTCTAATGTTACAAACATTTTTATAACTTTGCGCCCACAAAACAAAGAAATAACGTCCGATGCCACCTAATAGTGGTCGTGTACTCCAGGTTCACCACGTAAAAAACAGGAAATATGAAGCAAAAAGTATCCGTATCTTTTATGCTGCTAGGTATACTATTCAATGTATGTCTCATCGCAGCCAATCTACTTGAAACAAAAGTAATCCAATTAGGTCCCATCAGTGTTACTGCTGGTCTCCTTGTGTTCCCAATATCCTACATCATTAACGATTGTGTGGTAGAGGTTTATGGCTATCGTAAAGCACGCCTTATCATCTGGACTGGATTCCTGATGAATTTTATAGTGGTAGGTTTAGGACTGATAGCCGTTAATATTCCTTCCGCCCCTTTTTGGGAGGGAGCTGAACATTTTAACTTTATCTTTGGATTAGCACCACGCATTGTTGTGGCCAGCTTATCCGCTTTTTTAGTAGGCTCTTTTTTGAATGCCTATGTGATGAGTAAGATGAAAATTTGGTCGGCCGGTAAAAATTTCTCCTTACGCGCTATCTTGTCGACAGTAGTGGGTGAGACAGGCGATTCGATACTCTTTTTCCCCATAGCCTTTGGCGGGATCATTGCTTGGCCCGACCTAATCACCATGATGCTTGTTCAAATCTTATTAAAAACCCTGTATGAAATATTAGTCTTACCACTCACTATACGTGTGGTTAACTATGTGAAACGTATTGATCAAACAGATACGTTTGATAGCGATGTCTCTTATAATGTATTAAAAATAAATGAAATATAATGGAAGATAGTGCTTTAGTCGTTTTTAGTGGTGGGCAAGATTCTACCACCTGTCTATTTTGGGCAAAGAAAAACTTTAAAAGAGTAGTAGCACTCTGTTTTACATATGGACAGAAGCATGTAAAGGAGGTGGAGATAGCTCGTGCCATAGCCGAGCATGCGGGTGTTGATTTTCATCTATTAGATGCTACCTTTATTGGTACCTTAGGAACTAGTTCTCTTACCGACTCCAGTCTGGTGATGGACCAAGAGAAGCCGGCTGATAGTTTTCCAAACACCTTTGTTCCCGGTAGAAATCTCTTCTTTTTAAGTATCGCCGCAGTATTTGCGCGCGAACAGTCTATACGAAATATAATAACAGGGGTTTCGCAGACGGATTTCAGTGGATATCCAGATTGTAGAGATACATTTATCCGTTCTGCCAATGTAACCATCAACTTAGCGATGGGGGAGCAATTCATTATTCATACCCCTCTGATGTGGATTAATAAGGAGCAAACATGGGCTTTGGCCGATCAATTAGGTGTTTTAGATTTAGTGCGCACAAAAACGTTAACCTGTTATAATGGTATAGTAGGTGATGGTTGTGGTAAGTGTCCCGCATGTAAACTGCGTAAAGCAGGTCTCGACCATTATTTAGCAAATAAAAACAAAGAAAATGACTGATAGAACAGAAGATCATTTGCAATCATTAGGTAGTGCTACTACCTATCGTCAGGATTACGCCCCCGAAGTATTAGAATCCTTTGTCAATAAACATCCCGGTAATGATTATTGGGTACGTTTCAATTGTCCTGAGTTTACCAGCCTCTGTCCTATTACCGGTCAGCCCGATTTTGCAGAGATTCGTATTAGTTATATCCCAGATGTAAACATGGTTGAGAGCAAGAGCTTGAAGCTGTACCTATTTAGTTTTCGTAATCATGGCGCCTTTCACGAAGATTGCGTCAATATCATCATGAAAGATCTGATTGCGCTAATGGACCCAAAATATATTGAAGTAACCGGTATCTTTACCCCTCGTGGTGGCATCTCTATCTATCCCTACTGTAACTACGGTCGTCCAGAAACCACCTTTGCAGCCTTGGCGCAAGAGCGTTTGATGCGTCACGAATAATCTTTTTATTAGCAAATCACGAACTAGTGTAATAACAGTTCGATAGAGCATACAAGAGTTAGCAGCAAAGTACTGATCGATAAGAACGGTAATTGTTTGTCTAGCTCTTTCCCTTTTTTGGTCAACATCCAATAGAGATGTAGCAAAAAGAGTGGTGTTAAGTAGAATGCAGCGTAACATTTAAGTAGATATAGTCCTACAAAAGCAGCTAAGATAAGTAGCACATGATAGATTTTGGCACCATTCATTCCGATGCGTGCAGCAAAAGTCTGTTTTCCGCAGGCCTTATCATTCTCCATGTCTCGCACATTATTCACATTCAGTACACCCACAGAAAGTAGTCCGATAACCGATCCTAGCAGAAACACACTTGTTAGTAGCTGTTGGCTCTGTAGATAGAAAGCTCCTGCTGTGCTCAGTAGTCCAAAGAATAGGAATACAGCCAGGTCGCCTAGTCCCATATAGCCATACGCCCCTTTTCCAAGTGTATATTTGATAGAAGCTACAATAGCACATAACCCAAGTAGTGCCATCACGATGGCTTGCATAGAGAAGAAAGTGCCAAAAGCAGCATGAATTAGTAGTAGGCCAAAGAGTAAGGAAAGAACAATAAAAACAATAATCATTTTTTGGAGTCCCTTCTTGGTAATAAGTCCCAGCTGTAACCCCCGGTGTGGTCCACTTCTGTTTTCGTTGTCCGTCCCTTTTAATGCATCTCCTAGTTCGTTCGAGAGATTGGATAAAATCTGAAGAGAGAGTGTGGTGCATAGCGCCAGCACAAAGACCGCCACAGAAAAGAGATGTAGTTGTTGATAGGCATAGCAACTACCTATTATAATCCCAGCAATAGAGAGAGGGAGTGTACGTAGTCTAAAGCTACCAATATATTCTTTCATAACGAGTGGAGCGATTATTTATGTCCGTAATAGATAGAAGCAATGCCAAAGGTCATTCGTTTGTTGCTTACCTTAGTAAATCCAGCTGCTCTCATCTCTTGCATAAAGAGATCACCCTGTGGAAAGGCGTAAACACTATTTGGTAAATAGGTATAGGCAGCCTTATCGCCAGAGATAAGCCCACCCACACAGGGTAATATGCTCTTAAAATAGAAGCCATAGAGCTGTTTCATTGGAAAATGCTGTGGTGTAGAAAATTCCAAGATAATAGTCTCCCCCTTAGGAGCTAGCACACGATGCATCTCCTCTAAGCTTTTGGCACGTTGCTCAAAGTTACGCACACCAAAAGCCACTGTAATCACATCAAACGTGTTATCCGAAAAGGCTAGTGCTGCACAATCGCCAGTGGCTAGTTCAATCTGTTTAGATAGTCCCTTCTTAGCCACCTTTACTTGTCCCACTTCCACCATCTTCTCCGAGATATCTACACCATTGATATGTTGAACCCCTTTTTTGTGCAGTGCAAGTGCAAAGTCGCCCGTTCCACAAGCAATATCTAAGGCTGTTTGTGTCTCTTTAGAGACATGTCCTTTGAGTGCCTTTTTTCTCCATCTCTTGTCAATATTGAACGACAATAAGTGATTTAACAAGTCGTAATGTGGTGCTATCCTATTAAAGATAGATGCTATTGGTGATGCCATATGTTTATTCTTTACGTATAATCTGCAAAAGTACCTATTCGTAGATACTCCTGCAAGTTATAGCGGTGTTACTTCTTCGTAAAGTAACTAGAGTGTACAATCTTTTAGTTGCTGTAGGGCCGCATTGCAGT
>JAQWAN010000179.1 GCA_028707655.1 Bacteroidaceae bacterium | reverse complement strand
ATACAAAGTACCACAGATAAGATCAAACAAAATGTTTTTAATGAATCGGTCCAAATTAGTGTCTTAACACCACCTTTATAGGTGTATAACCAAACCAAAAGAATACTAGAAGTTACATTCATCCAGAAAGGTAATCCCCAAGGTTCAAAGATAAGCAACTGAAATACGACACAAACAAGGTAGAGACGAACGGCTGCACCTAACATTTTGGAGATAAAAAAGAACCAAGCACCTGTTCGATGCGAGTATAATCCAAATCGTTCCTCTAAATATTCATAAATAGAAACAACATTCATCCGGTAAAACATCGGTATCAGTATAAAGGCAATAATCAACTGCCCTACAAAAAAGCCTAATATCATTTGCAAATAGGCAAAATTACTGGTTACAACCATACCTGGAACAGATACAAAAGTAACGCCAGATATACTAGACCCTATCATTGCAAAAGCAACAACATACCAAGATGATTTTCTATTTCCTACAAAAAAGCCCTGATTATCGGCCTTTTTACCAGTGATATAGGAAACAAAAAATAGCACAAAGAAGTAGAGTACTATAGTTGACAAGACGAGTAGTGGAGACATACATTTAAGATTTAAGTGTGTTACGAAAATAAAAGCCAAATATATTAAGTTCTAAAAAACGAAAATGTCTTGAAAGTGTTTTTCATCAAAATAAGAGAGAAACCAGGGAACCGATAGAGATCAGCTCCCTGGTTATTAAACTATTTATGCACTAGGGAATAAGTAATACAACCGTAGAAAGAGTAGTGGTTGGCAATACAATGCGTAACACATAACTACCTCTACTTAAATCGCCTACATCCATACGGGTTTGTGCACTAACCGATCGGATAAGGGTTCCGTTAAGTGAATACAAAGAGAGTTGTTCAACAGCTGCTGCCCCATTTACCTGAATACTGTTCGTAGCAGGATTAGGAGTAACCTGAATAGCGTGAGTCGCTAAATCTTCGATAGAAGAAAGTGGGGAATCATAAATCAATAAATCATCGAGATAGAACGCTCCTGCTAATTGAATAGCTACGCCCGACTGTACCAATTGGATGCCAGTAAGCGTATAGGTAACACCTGCAGAAAGTTGCGATAATTGCAACTCTCTAAAGCCCCATCCCAAGAAATCTAAATCTGTAAACGATACCCATTGTACATCTTGATTAGAGCCAGTTAGCTGTAACATTAATGTGTTGCCCGATAAATCGCCGAAGATATGTAAACCAATTACCTTATCACGCATAACCTGTACAGCAGGAGTGGTGGTGGTATAGGTTACTTTTGCTCCCGCTTGTTCAAAAGAATAAGCAAAAGAACAAGCATAAGAGCCAGAGAGTTTCTTAGAGGTTTTGCTAACCGAAGCACTCTTCACTAAAGAGCTAGCTGAAGAATCGTAGGCAAAGCCATCTGCCGATTCAAAATCTTCTAGCACAGGTTTATCCGACTCAAGTATAGTGGACGCCGTAAAGGTATAGCTAATAGGTTCGAAGACACCTATTCCATCTATATCTACCACCCCTTTGTCCATTGTTACCTGATAAGTAGCACCAGGAACTAAAGGTTTCAAGAGTGTGAATGCAGTAGAGCCATAAGGTTCAGCTACTTTATTAGACTTGATAGAACGTGCATTTTTAGCTAACTCATTACCCTCTGCATCGTATACTTTTATAGCGTCTCTAACGTTAAGCGTATTCAATTCTTTATCGAATCGATATTCAAAATTAGGAGAAGCATAATATAGTGCAGAATTAGGAGCTGGACTTTGAGCTAAAAACAATAACTCATTACGGTCGCCAGATAAGAACTGGAACGTAAAATCGTCTGTCATAGAGATATTACCAGGATGTTGTAAGCTCTTATCTAGGGTTACGGTATAAATAGTAGAAACCTCATAAGGCTTAGTAGGCGTAAAGATCATGCGGTGCTGACTATCTTCAAAAGAGATAATACCCTCCACATCTGGAGAGATAGAGAATGCATTCTCAGCAGAGACTACATCCACATCGTAGTTAAACTCAAAAACAAGAGGAGTAGCACAAGTAACAGGTTCATCTATTGCAACATTTGGTGAATAGCTAATCACCTCAGGAGGGTCGGAGCGTTCAAGACTAAGAAGCGCATTAAAATAGGTGGTTTCGTTTTCCTTCACCTCCACACTTTGTGTCTGTGCTAAATAACCATCCTTCTCAAAGGTCATTGTATAGGTACCAGGTTCTAAAGCTTTAAAGAGATAGAAACCATTAAATAGTTCATCCGTAGTATACGTCAAGTTGCCAGGTTGTACAGTAACAGTTGCTCCTGTCAAAGGCAAAAGCTCATCTCTTGAACCAGCTTTCTTATAATAATTAGAGAGATTTTTAAGACGACTATCGTGTATCGTACCTGCTATATTACCAGAAGTGATATCTCCCGCCTCAAAATAATCGCAGAAAGATTTAAAGAAATGCCAAGCCTCTAGCCATTTATAGTCCATATTCATCAAACGATAGGTTTCAGGAATATAATCATGCATAGAACCCTCGGATATACATCCCGGAACTTGTAATCCGCGCAAAACGCCATAACCATTACTCCATCCCATCGCCGTACGTGCAAAAGTTTTATCTCCATGTACAGAGATAGAAGAGGTCCACACCGAAGTTTGATTGGAATAAAGATTGTTTGCGATAATAGTACTCACTGCTCTACCCTCGTCGGAATAGGGAGTAGCGGTATAATAAGTGTTTGTATCATCCGGGTCTACACCAGCATAAAGCTGTAACACATGATTGGCTGTTCCTGCCCCTGCATTACTATGAATAGATAGCATATAATCTGCATTAGATGCATTAGCCATCGCAACAATCTGCGTTAGAGGAGTATCATCCGAATAGGTATCTGTTGTAGGCGCATTCGAATTTCTCGACATCACTACCGTTGCTCCTGCATTTTGTAATAATTCACGCAACTGAATACCCTTATCAAAATTACTTTGTGATTCCCAAAAACCATTAGGATCGCCTTGTGAAAAGGGAGGAATTGTTATATTTCTATCGTCACTGTCAAACCCACCATGACCTGGGTTGACAAATATTTTTACGCCCGATAAATCTTGCGCAACAAGTTGAAAAGGTAGAAGAAATAGCAAACCTATCACGTACCATTTCATTTTTTGTATTTGGTTAATCATTTTATGATGCATTATTTTGTTTCTATTTCTAATAAATGGAGTGCGCCCTTAGCAGTTGTATAAGCAACATGCTTTCCATCTAGACTAGCAGCTGGATAAAGGGCAATAGTGTTTGTATCGGATAAGATTTGACTCTTTTGTCCGTCTACATCCATTAGAACAATATTCGATTGAAGAATAGACTCTCCATTGTCTGTTTCTTGCATACCCACTACTTTATCATTGCCACACCATACGGGAGCATTTAGTTTCCCCAATTTGGCTAAAACAGTACCCGACAGGTCACAAACATAAGTACCCTTTGTAACGGCTGTAAAGAGAATTTTTGTTTTGTCTGGTGAGAGTGAAGGCCATAGATAATTGGTTACTCCCTCGATAGGTGATAAGACAGAACGTTCCGTTCCTCTATATACCACAATCTTTAAATCTTCTAGTGAAACCGTAAACTTTTGCTCTTGAAGCATTGCTTTCTCTACCTTTACTGTTCTGCTAGGAGCACTCAACACTTTATGCTCTGCCGTTTGCATGGAATATTGTTTCTTCGTTTTATATAAACGACCATTCTTGCGAGAAGAGGTAACATAAAGCACTTTATTCTCCTTTACAGAGAAAGAGGGCTGATAACCAGCACCCTGTTCATTAGAGATAGTGGTTAAGAGACCCGATTTGAGGTTATAATGACTCAATCCTTTATAATTTTCTGACGTTAACAACAAAGAAGCACCATCCGCACTAAAGCGAGGGTGAAAAGCTTGTTGAGTCGGTACCTTTTCCAGTACACTGTTTTTTGTAATCGTCACCATTTGTGCACCCACTAAGGTACTACAACATAAGAGACAGATTGTAACTAATCGTTTCATTTTACTTGTTTTAAAAATCTTATTGAATCATAACTTTAACTGTACGAGAAAAAGAGGCATTGCCTACTTGTAATAAATACCACCCAGCTGGAACGGAAGCCACAGAAAAAGAGACTTCGTTTTTATCTAAAGCCGAAGCAGTATGTGTAAATATTTTTGTACCAGATAAACCATACAAAGCTGCAACAACAGGTGTATCTAAGGGCTTATCAAACAGGATGGTTAAGTTTTTATTTTGAACAGGATTTGGTGCAACAACAAACGTAGAGCCAAAGTCGGTATTCTCTATACCTACCACACTGTCATCATATAGAAAAGCATACTCCTTTATGGCAATAGCATAGGTGGAACCCGCAGTATTATCTGCTGCAGAGAGATAAAACTTACACCCCTGCATCATCACAGGATACGCATCTCTATCCTCCACATTGCTCGTCAGGCGCTTCCTGTTCAAAAAAGGGCTCCGATATCGGACCAATGACAGGCGTCTGGCAGGCAGCCCTGACATTGTCCTTCCAAAATACAAGAGTGT
>JAQWAN010000178.1 GCA_028707655.1 Bacteroidaceae bacterium | reverse complement strand
GTGTCCAGATGTCGGTCATTGTCATGGATGGATAACTGCGCTATCTCCTCTCTACATCAAGAAAGCCTTCCAAGATGAGCCATCATTTAGAGACTCTAAAATCATCTTCTCTTTGTATGATGACGATTTTAAATCCACTTTTCATGATAGTTTTAAGGAAAAGCTAATGTTTAAAGGCGTAGAGAAAGAAGATCTAGATGTAATGGACGATAAAGTGAATTATGTAGAGTTGATGAAACTTGCCATTAAATACTCTGATGCGTTTATTCAAAGTAGCGAACATATCAATCCTGTCTTATTAGAATTAGTAAAAGAGAGTGGAAAACCATTACTTGGCTACCAATCTCCTGATAACTACATTGATGCTTTCAATGCTTTCTACGATACCATTTTTGATACTAACCAGTAGCTATTCATCTCTTACCAAGATATAACATATGAAATTAAATTATTTATGGTGCCTATTAGTGGTAACATGCTTGGGATGTGATGACACAACCAACCAAGTTGGATTAGACGTTCTTCCTGATGGAGATAATCTTAGTGCTTCACAAGAATTTTACAACGTTCCTACAAATTCCATTTTATCGGGCCCTGTATATGCAAGTGGCGACAATGCTTTTTTAGGAAATTATTCCGATCCATTATTTGGTAAACTAGAAGCTAGTTTTGTTACGCAATTTAATTGCACCGACGATTTTGAACCTTATGTAGAAGATGGACAAATTATAAAAAGTACCATTAAGGCTAAAATTTTATTGGGCTATTCAAAAACAAATTTCTTTGGAGATGAGTATAATACTTGCGCTTTGAGCATCTATAACTTAAACAAATCGTTGGAGGAGGAGAACGACTCCTACTATTCCTCCGATTTTGATCCAAAAGATTTTTATGATACCTCTTCAACTCCTATTGGAACTGCAATTTATTCTGCTAGAAACAATACGGTAGATGATGCATTGTGGGAGTCCACCACTTATTCACCTGCCATTGTTGTAGATATCCCAGCCGCAGTTGGTAGTGAGATTATTGCCTTAACCACCACTCATCCAGAGTACTTTAAAAACTCAAACACATTCATCAACAATGTATTTAAGGGTGTTTATGTAAAGATGACACACGGAGATGGAACAATCTTATATATCAATAACGTAGTGCTAAACGTCTATGCCGATGTTTATGTGAAAGATGAAGATGGAAACTACCCAATTAAACGAGAAGCTGTTGGTTACGAAACAGAAGATTCAATAACATCAGAAAGTGTTATAGCACAATTTGCAGCAACAAAAGAGGTTATTCAAGCCAATCAATTTATAAACTCAGGTCAATTAGCCAATTTCGTTGCAGATAAAAAATGCACCTATCTTAAAACACCTGCAGGAATCTTCACGGAAGCAACATTGCCCTTAGAAGATGTTTTTGAGAATCATCCAAACGACTCAATCAATGCTGCATCTATAACCTTTAACGCCTATAACAAATCGGGAGTAACTAGTATAGAAGAGCTACCCTATCCTACAACTATTGTTATGCTACGTAAGGATGAGTTGAGCACCTTCTTCAAGAATAATGAGTTAACCGATAATATCACCTCATACATCACCTCTATTGGAGATGAAAATGAATATATTTTCAGCAATATCAGCAAACTAATCAAGACTTGTCTTAAGGAGAAAAAAGCAGGTACTGCTTCTGCCGATTGGAATAAAGTAGTTTTAGTTCCTGTAGTAATTGGATATGATTCAGCAGGAAGTACACTCGTTTCAATTAATCATAACCTTAAGCTAACTAGTGCTAAGCTACTAGGAGGAGAAGAGGGTGAGGATATTAAGATGACTGTTACTTACACTACATTTAAATAGTAGAAATTATTTTTCTATATAAAAAAAGAGCTATCTATTTATTTAGATAGCTCTTTTTTTGTTTCTTTCTATATTAACTTAGCTCTTTTTCTTGGTCGATTTAGGTTTATGTTTCTCCTCAACAGCCGTTACTTCCTGCTTCATTTGCGCCTCATAGCGCTCCACTTTAGCTTGCAACTGATTGATCTCCTCTCCCTGATTGTTAATCGTTATCATAAGTGCATTTAACTCTTCATCGTCTATATCTTCTGGAAATTGTGCATTCACACGCACTATAAAATCACCCAAAATATTCATATAGTTTGTAAAAGCATCATATGGAGATTCATAAATACCACGGTCTAATTCAATGCCCGAGTGTTTAGTAGACATAAATCTAAAATTCATACTACCCTGCAAATAGTCCCAATCTTGTTTAATCTTCCGGTCTTCGCACAAACAAACACGGTCGGCAATACTATAGAGCTTTTTTATAGCCTCTTTTTGCAATAGATTACTCATCCACGCACTCACATCGCGCTCTTCATCTGTCCAAGAAATAGGATAAGTAACATGCATTGGGCCCACAGATTTCAAGGTAGAACAAAGAGTAGAAGGCGTTGAAAAACCAATGCCAGCATTCTTCGCACAAAGTGGTAAAGCCTTTAAGAACTCCAGTATATTAGACGACAAAGGCTGATAATAACCAAATGCGCTTAATTCCATAAAGATATTAAACACCTCCTCCTCCTGAGGATAGTTAGCAATCCAACTAATATATTTATCTGCAAATAGTGGGAACTCACTCCAGCTCGAATTAGAGAACCGAAGAGAGATATCGTCGGACAACTTATAATCGCGTAATAGAAGTTTCAGTTTTGCGTTTTGGTTACAATGGTAGAGATAATGAGGGCTCTTCCATCCTAGTATATGTTTTGCTCCCTCAGTTAGCATCCCTTTATATCCCATACTAGCCACAATGCCGCCAATATCATCCGAATAAAGTAAGCCTGTATTCCGCAATACCGTAGGCTTTTTACCAAATAATTGCTTGATCTTAGTACTATGTCTTTTTACATCAATTCTAAAACTTTTTTCGTGCGTCAATGAAGATAAGCTGTTAGCATAAGGCTCCGCTAAAAACTCACAGCACCCTGTCTCGTTTAGCTCTTGCAATAAATCGATCACCTTAGGTGCATACGATTCTAACTGTTCTAGAGCAACACCAGAGACCGAAAGTGCCACTTTAAAAGTACCATTACCCTCTTTAGCCATCCCAATCAAGGTAGATAAAGCAGGCACATAAGAGCAATTAGCAATATGATTTATAGTTGCCTCATTCGCATAATCGTCATAATAATAATGATCTGTACCAATATCAAAAAAACGATACCGTTTTAAATGAACCAGTTGGTGAATTTCAAAATACAAGCATATTGTTTTCATCTTTATATTATTTTTTTATTGTCTATTATTAAGCACACGTTCATAAATGGCTCTTACTTTAACCCCTACCTTTTCCCAAACAATTTGGTCCACCTCTTTCTTTCCTTCCACTTCGAGGAATTCGTTAAGAGGAACATATTTACAAATAGCATAAATAGCATCTGCCAAAGCATCGATATCCCAATAATCAATCTTGATACAGTTATCTAAAATCTCGGCACAACCCGATTGCTTAGAAATGATAGTGGGAATACTTACTTGCATCGCTTCTAAAGGAGAGATGCCAAACGGTTCAGAGACCGAAGGCATCACATATACATCGCTCGCTTTAAGCACCTCGTACACCTCTTTTCCCTTCATAAAACCTGGGAAGTGAAAGCGGTCGGCAATACCTCTTTGTGCAACTAGTTTAATCATTTTATTCATCATATCTCCATTACCGGCCATAACAAAACGAATCTTCTTTGTCCGTTTTAAAACCAGTGCTGCTGCTTCCACAAAATATTCTGGTCCTTTTTGCATCGTGATACGTCCTAGGAAAGTCACTATTTTTTCCTTTTCATTTTTTTGTGGAACAATATCTAGTACCTCTTGAGGTAAAGGAGACACAGCATTATGCACCGTAGAAACCTTATTAGGATCTTGATGATATTTTTCGATAACCGTTCTTCGGGTTAGTTCACTTACGCACATAATATGATCGGCAAAATCCATTCCCTTTTTCTCGATAGCATAAACAACAGGATTTACCTGTCCGCGGCTACGGTCAAAATCGGTGGCATGTACATGGATTACCAATGGTTTTCCAGAGATTTGTTTGGCATGAATACCAGCAGGATAGGTTAACCAATCGTGCGAGTGAATAATATCAAACGTCTGCTGACGAGCCACCACACCGGCTACAATAGAATAGTTATTAATCTCCTCGTGTAGATTATCTGGATACCTTCCTGAGAAATTAATACAACCCAATTCATCCAGATGCATATAATTAAAATCAGCATATAAATGTTCCCTAAAATCATAATAATCTTGCGGGTTCATCTGCTCTCCTATTTTAGATTGAACATAGTCCCACTGCACATCTCGCCATGCAATAGGCACTCTATTCATTCCTATAATCTTTAAAAAACTTTGGTCCTCGTCGCCCCAGGGTTTAGGTATACAAAAAGAGATTTCCATATCCTCTTGTTGCGACATCCCCTTAGTTAATCCATAACTAGCAGTACCTAATCTACCTAAAATATGAGGAGGAAATTCCCATCAACACATTAAACCTTTCATTCTTAACCTCCTTTATTGAT
>JAQWAN010000177.1 GCA_028707655.1 Bacteroidaceae bacterium | reverse complement strand
GTGTACAATGAGAAGAAATTTCTGATTATCTCCTCTATCTCTGACCTAAGAGCATCGGTGAAAGAGTATATCTCTCTTCGGAAATTGGCCGCTTTACTCTATAAAGAGGGTAATATTGATAAAGCGTATGCTTATCTTAAATTGTCGATGAAAGATGCTGTGGTTTGTAATGCGCGACAACGTATGGTGGAGATTTTAGAACTATTTCCTGTTATCAACGAGTCGTATCAGGTTAAAAAAGAGGAGCAGCAACAATTGTTGGTGAAGACTTTATATCTAATAAGTGTATTAGTTATCTTTTTACTTCTTGCCATTGTACTCATCTCTGTGCAGATAAAGAAAAGAGCGGCAGCGCAACGATTGGTGGAGCAGGCAAACCTACAGCTGCAAGCATTAAACAAAAGATTGATAGAAACGAATCATGATCTCTCTGAATCGAATTATGTAAAGGAGAATTATATTGCTAAATATATGAACCAATGTACGGTGTATATTAAGAAGATAGACAAGTACAGAAGTTCCTTGAAAAAATTGTTATTAGCAAAAGATTATAAATCGTTGCATAGCGTCCTTAAATCCACGGAACTAATTGATGAGGAGTTAGCACAGTTTTATCATGAGTTTGATGAAACCTTCCTGAAAATTTATCCCCATTTTGTGGAGGAGCTGAATGCTCTATTGTTGGATAAGGAAAAAGTGTATCCCAAAAAAGGAGAATTGCTAAATACAGAATTGCGCATCTATGCACTTATTCGATTAGGCATTACCGATAGTACAAAGATTGCTGAGTTCTTGAGATACTCTACCACTACCATTTATAATTATCGAACCAAAATAAGAAATAAAGCGGCAGGAAAACGTAGCGAGTTTGACCAGCAAGTAATGAGTATTGGAAAAAAAACAGAAAAAGAGAGGTAAAAGAGTACTATTGTTACTACTTTTTATGCTATGCAAATGCATCTTATTGATTGTAAATCAGTAAGATGCATTTTTTTTGGACTACTATATAACTCACAAGAAAATATCTTGTAAGAAATAGCCTTACTTTTATGTTGTCGAAATGAGCTGACTTATTTCAAACTGTTTTAACCTTAAATATTATATATGTATGAATCAAAAGAAAGTTTTTTTGCGTAAACCTATCCTATTAATCTGTATAGGTTTGTTTATGTCGTTGAGCTCCTTTGCTCAAAAAATGTTAGTTAGTGGCGTTGTAAAAGATGTATCTGGCGAAACGATAATTGGAGCTAGTGTGTTGATAAAAGGAACAGCAGAGGGTACGATTACAGATGTAGATGGTCGTTTCTCTTTAAATGCTGTTAAGGGAGATGTTCTTCTTTTTTCTTATGTGGGCTATCTTACACAAGAAAGAGTGGTTAACTCCTCTAATAGCTTAACCGTTACACTGGTAGAAAACGCTGAAATGCTAGACGATGTTGTGGTGATTGGTTATGGTACGATGAAAAAAAGTGACCTAACTGGTGCGGTTTCGTCTATCAACTCAAAAGATCTTGTCTCGGCTCCTGTTGCTAATATCGGAGAGGCTTTGCAGGGGCGTGCAGCCGGTGTACAAGTAATCAATACGGGTAAACCTGGAGAGAATGTACAATTAAAAATCCGTGGATTGGGTACTATTAATGATAGTAGTCCATTAATCGTGATGGATGGTGTACCTACCGATTTGGGGTTGAATGCTTTAAACATGAACGATATTGCCACGGTAGACATCTTAAAGGATGCTTCTGCTACGGCTATCTATGGTGCAAGAGGTGCTAATGGCGTTGTTATTATTACAACCAAACGAGGAAAAGAGGGAAAAGGGGTGATTTCTTTCTCTGCTAATTATGCTATACAACAGGCTACTGGCATGCCCGATCTATTGGATGCTGCACAATATGCAACACTGAATAACGAGATGTTGCAGAATGCTGGAATGACTACCAATCCACTTTGGAGCGACCCTACTACGCTTGGCAAAGGTACCGACTGGATGAAAGAGCTGATTAGTTCTGCAGCTATGCAGAATTATACGGTGAGCTATTCTGGTGGCTCAGAAAAGAATAGCTATTATGTTTCTGCTGGAGTGTTTGATCAACAGGGATTAGTGAGAAACAGTAACTATCGTAGAATCACTTTACAGTTTAATGGTAATTCGAAAGTGAAAGATTGGCTTACTTTCTCTAATCAATTGACCTTAAGTCATGATATAAAACGACAAGGAGAATATGATGTAATGTCTACCATGAGAGCTTTGCCTACGCAGTCTTTAAAGAATGACGATGGCAGCTGGAGTGGACCGGAATCTGCTGTGGAGTGGGTTGGTGGAATACGTAACCCTATTGGTACAACTGAACTGAACAAGTCGGAAACAAAAGGTTATAATTTGTTGGCTACCATCTCCTTAGAAGCCTCTTTAGGTAAAGGGTTGAAATTTAAATCGTTAGGAAATGTGGATTATAAGTCATGGTATGACAATCAGTTTACACCTGCCTATAATTGGAAACCTATTGCGGTGGAAGAATCGTATAAACAGCAAAGCAGTAACCAGAGCATTACGTTGCTATGGGATAACTATTTTACCTACGATGTCACCTTTAAACAACATAAGATAAATGCTATGCTGGGTATGAGTGCACAGAACAGTGTATACAAATTTATGAACGGTGCAATGGATACTTTTTTACGCGATGAAAACAATCAGTTATCTAATGGCTTAAATATGCAGAGCCTCAATGGTAACCAGAGTGAATGGGCACTCCTATCTTATATGGCACGTGTTAATTACTCCTATGCTGACCGTTATTTGTTTACTGCTACTATTCGTAGAGATGGTTCATCTCGCTTTGGAAAAGAAAATAAATGGGGTACTTTTCCCTCTTTTTCTGCTGCTTGGCGCATAAACCAAGAAAGCTGGTTCCCTAAGAATCGATTAATTAACGACCTGAAACTTCGCCTAGGGTATGGTATGACGGGTAATCAGAATATCGGTAATTATGATTTTGCAGCAATCTATAATATTGGGGTCTACAATTTTAATGGCAATGCAGTCTCTACCTTAGTGGCCAACAGAATGCCTAACCCAATTATTAAATGGGAAACAGTGGAGCAAATGAATGTTGGAGTAGACTTTAGTCTCTTGAACCAACGTGTTGTCTTTTCTGTGGATGCCTATCTAAAACGAACCAATGATATGTTGGTGCCTATGGCTGTGCCAATCTCTACGGGATATTCGGATGTGGATGTACCAAAGATTAATGCTGGTGAGATGCGTAATACAGGGGTCGAGATCTCGATGAACTCACATAATCTAACGGGACAGCTCACGTGGGATACATCGGTTAATCTAACCTTTAATAAGAATGAGATTATCGACCTAAATAGTGATGCGCCAATGTATGCTAACTCTATCGAGAATTCTAACGTGACCATACAAGCAGAACATCACCCAATGAACTCTTTTTATGGCTATGTTACCAATGGCTTGTTTCAAACCGATGAGGAGGTAAATATTGCGGCTGTACAAGTGGTAGGTGGAACTGCTGCGGGAGATATACGTTTTAAAGATTTAGATAATAATGGCGTTATTAATGATAACGATAGAACGTTTATTGGAAATCCAAATCCAGACCTAATCTATTCGATGAACAACCACCTTACTTGGAAGGGATTTGATTTTGAACTGTTCTTACAAGGTTCTTATGGTAATGATATTTATAATGCTAACCGAATGACTTTAGAGGGAATGAAGATAGCAGAGAATCAACGTACTGCTGTGTTGGACAGATGGACAGGTCAAGGAACAAGTAATAGTATGCCAAGAGCGGTGTATAATGACCCGAATAAAAATACAAGAGGTTCTGACAGGTATGTAGAAGATGGATCTTATCTACGTATAAAAAACATCTCATTGGGATACACTTTTTCGCAAGCTATTGTGAAGCGTTATATAGATAAATTGCGTGTGTATATATCCTGTCAAAATGTGGCTACCATAACAGGCTACTCTGGCGTAGACCCTGAAGTGGGGGTTAATGGTATTGATTATGGCGCTTATCCACTTACGCGTACGTTTAGTGTTGGTTTAAACTTAAATTTCTAAGATGATGTATATGAAAGAGAATATAAAAAAGATAGCCAATATATGTACTCTATTGGCATGTAACGTTTTCCTTTTATCTTGTAACGGCTTTTTAGATAAAAGCCCACTCGATAAAGTGAGCACGGATGGCGATCTATCCGTAAAAGATGTAGTTGCAATGGTAGATGCTGCTTATCAGCCTCTACAGTGGCCTAAGTTATACAATATGCGTATGTGGACCACGGATATTATTGCAGGGAACAGTCTGGTTGGTGCTAATGGTGGTACAGATGGTATTGAAACAACCGACTTAGCCAATTTTACCGCCACTTCTGCCAATGCAGCTGCTATTGATATTTGGCGTGGACCTAATCCTGGTATTTTACGTTGTAACCTTGCTCTTCAAACTATCCAATCGGTAGATATGCCCGATGAGATAAGAAACAGATGTCTTGGAGAGGCTTATTTCTTGCGCGCTCACTACTATTTTATCTTAGTGCGTGTGTTTGGCGATGTTCCTCTCGTATTAACACCACCTATCCCAGGTACAAATTTCTCCTTGGAACGTACGCCTAAAGCAGCGGTGTATGCACAAATAAAAAGCGATTGTCAAGAAGCAATTAAC
>JAQWAN010000176.1 GCA_028707655.1 Bacteroidaceae bacterium | reverse complement strand
TCATATTCTAAGCGTGCCAGATTCATCGTGGGTGCTATCAGTTTCTGATTATACGATATCATGATGCCAGAATCTTCTGTTAGGGTTAACTCTCTTTGTTTAATAATGGCATCAAAATCTAGGTTCGAATAGACATAGATGGTATCTTGTGGATTTTCTTTAGAGAACACCTTAACATATTTCTTATCGATGATGCTAAAGCAAACATCACCCATTGCATAGTTTAGTTTTGGTGAGAAATCGACGGAGATATGTGGTGTTCCCTTTAATACTCGGATATACCGGAGTAGCTCTGCAGGTGCATAGCGAACAGCCTTATCTATAGTTTTGTAGAGTGGCATAAAATCGAGTATCTCAAAACTACCATCCGACTCACTCTCAAAGAGGGTGCGTAGAATGTTGGTATGGTCCACATATTTCTGACTTATTTGATAGGTCTCGTCTACAATAATATTAAGACATCCTCCTTTTTTTTGATCGAGAATTTTAGCAAAGACAGATGGAGAGTCAAAATCGGGCATACAGAGCCAATCAATACTTCCTTTGTCGGAGACTAATGCGGCTGTACGTCCATTTCCAATTACTCCATAGTTAAGATTTTGTTCGCTCATGATGATGTAGGGGTTATATATATACAAATATACTAATTAATGCTGGAGAATCCACCCTTGAAGGGGCTTTTATAAAGAATAGAAAGGTAAGTCATTTTACCCGTTTGTTAGATCTTTTCTTGCAAAACAGCCTTAATCCGTTCTAACTCTTCTGTAGAAAACTGAATATTGGATAAACCTTTCAGATTATCCTGCATCTGCTCTACGGAGCTAGATCCAATGATAACCGAAGCAACCGAATCATCTTTAAGCAGCCAAGCCAATGCCATCTCTGCTAGTGTCTGTTCGCGTTCTGTGGCAATCACATCTAAGGCTCTAATCTTGCGTAATACCTCGTCAGTAAGCTGTTCTTTCTTTAAGAAACCGCCGCGAGCAATGCGCGAATCTTTGGGAACGCCATTCAGATAGCGATTGGTTAGTAAACCTTGTGCCAGAGGAGAAAAGGCGATACACCCAGCTCCAGCCTCTTTGGCTTGCTCTAAAATGCCACTTGTCTGTACCTCTTGGTCAAAAATGTTATATCGTCCTTGATAGATTAAACAAGGTACATCGTGTTCACGCAGATAGCGATAAGCTACCTCTGCCGCCTCTTTTGGGTATTTAGAAATCCCAATATAAAGCGCTTTGCCTTGACGAACAATATCTACCAAGGCCTGAAGCGTTTCCTCTAATGGTGTAGTGGGGTCGTAACGATGTGAATAGAAGATGTCTACATACTCCAGCTGCATCCGTTTTAAACTCTGGTTAAGACTACTGATGAGATGTTTTCGTGATCCCATACATCCATAAGGGCCTTCCCACATGTCGTGTCCAGCTTTAGTGGAGATGAGTAGTTCGTCCCGATAGGGGGCAAACGATTTCTTCATGATCTGTCCGAATGTCTCTTCTGCCGACCCAAACGAGGGTCCGTAGTTATTGGCTAAATCGAAATGGGTAATACCATGGTCAAAGGCATAATGTGCCATGCGTTGACTATTAGAGAAGAGGTCTACATCGCCAAAGTTATGCCATAGCCCCAGAGAAACCTCTGGGAGTAGGATACCACTTTTTCCACAGCGTCTGTAGCGCATACCGTTTGTGTAACGATTTTCTAGAGGAGAATAGATAGGGTTTATCATAATTCACTGTTTTAATCTTGTTCTGAAGAAATAAAAGTAAGTTTTTTAGATGAAAAACAATCCTTTTCATTCCTTTTTTTTATATTTATGGAATATTTTTAGAACAAAAGGCTTCTCAACTTACCAACTTACTCCTAATCTAGCAAGTCATGGAAAACCTTCACTTTTCTACACTAATACACCACCAAGCCCAGAAGTATGGAGATAAGGTGGCTCTTAAACAGAAGTATAACGGCCTTTGGATGCCCATTAGTTGGAACGAATTTTCTGACCAAGTAAAACGAAACGCAGAGGCTTTGGCTTACTTTGGGGTAAAAGAACAGGATACTATAGGCCTTTTTTCCACCAACAAACCCGAATGTTTTTATGTTGATTTTGGAGCGTATTCTAATCGTGCAATAACGGTTCCATTTTATGCTACTAGTTCGCCTGCACAGCTATGTCCCATTATTCATGAGACGCAGCTGAAAATTATGTTTGTAGGCAATCAAGAACAATATGATGTTCTATATAGTGTGATAGACCAATGCCCAACCATAGAACGAATTATTGTTTTAGATGCAGAAGCTGTGTTACATCTCTCTGATGGCATTTCAATGCATTACACCAATTTTATCCAACTCGGACATGCGCACCTTTATCAGCGTACGATAACGCATCGTGCTTCATCTGCACAACCCGACGATATAGCAAATATTCTTTATACCTCTGGTACAACAGGTCTGTCTAAAGGTGTTATCCTTACGCATCAAAATTATATGGAGCAGCTAAAGAATATGCAGCAGGTTCTTCCGGATCTATCGGACAGGGATATTTCAATTAATTTCTTACCCCTATCGCATGTGTTTGAACGCACATGGTGCTACCTTTGCTTTATGACCGGTATAGAGGTTTGTATCAATGAACATCCCACAGAGATTCAAGAAACTTTGAAGGAGATACGTCCCACTATAATGTGCGCCATTCCGCGCTTTTGGGAGAAAATCTATTCCGGTGTGCTCGACAAGATGGCCGCAAGTAGTAGAACGAAAAGAGCACTCCTGCAGCATGCTTTGACTATTGGTCGTTTATATAACATCGATTATTGGAGTGCCAACCGGCAACCTCCACGATGGCTCCAATTGTTCTATTCGTTTTATAGAAGAAGAGTGTTTTCTATCTTAAAGAGGAGAATAGGACTCGATAGAGGGCGGATGTTTCCAACAGGTGGGGCAGCTATCTCCGATGAGGTGAGCATTTTTGTGCATGCTGTTGGTCTTAATCTTATTATTGGATATGGCCTAACCGAATCGAGTGCTGTTGTTTCTTGTACCCTAAAAAGGGACTATCTTGTAGGCTCGGTAGGTAAGGTTGTGCCAGGAGTAGAGCTGAAAATTGGTAGTAACAAGGAGATCTTAATTCGTGGTAAGAGTGTAACGCAGGGCTATTATAAAAACCAATCGGCCACTGTTGCGGCAATTGATAGTGAGGGATGGTTTCACACAGGCGATGCTGGTTATCTAAAAGAGGGACATCTCTTTTTAACGGAACGTTTGAAGGACCTATTTAAAACCTCGAACGGAAAATATATTGCGCCGCAGGCTCTGGAAACCAAACTGGGTATTGACCCCTATATTGACCAAATAGCCGTTATTGGTGACCAGCGGAAGTTTGTATCTGCTCTCATTGTGCCCTCCTTTACTTCCTTAGAAGTTTATGCTTCTACAGAAAAGATTGCGTACAACTCCATGGAAGAGCTGTTGGCAAACGATGCTGTCCAGCTGCTTTATACCAATAGACTGCAACAATTGCTAACCGACTTTGCGGCGTTTGAAAAGATAAAAAGGTTCAAACTTCTGCGGGTGCCTTTTGCCATAGAAACTGGAGAATTGACAAATACGCTAAAACTTAAAAGGAGAGTTATAGAGGAGAAATATAAAAATGAAATTGAAGAGATGTACAAAGAGGAGCCTATTTTTTAATAATTAAAAACGAGGATACAATCACATTGATTATATCCTCGTTTTTTGTTGGGGTAGGTTAACTTATAGTTTTGGCAAACCATATTTCTCTACCACAAAATCAATATCTTTATCGCCACGTCCACTAAGGTTGACCAAGATAGAGCTGCGAGGTTCTTGTTGTGCTAGTTTGGTAGCATAAGCTACGGCATGTGCACTCTCTAGGGCTGGGATTATACCCTCCATTCTACTTAATTCATAGAATGAATCAATACATTCTTCATCTGTGATGGATGTGTATTTGATGCGATCCATATCTTTTAGCATAGAGTGTTCTGGTCCTACACCAGGATAATCTAGTCCACTTGCCACGGAATAAACGGGAGATGGCTCGCCCTTCTCATTCTGCAATAAATAGCATTTAAAGCCATGAATCAAACCAGGCTTGCCATAAGTTGCTGTGGCTGCATGTTCTCCTACTCCTACTCCTATTCCACCTGGCTCTACGCCATAGAGTGCACAAGGATCATCTAGGAAAGCACTAAACATACCAATGGCATTACTACCACCGCCAACACATGCTACCACGCTATCTGGCAATTCGCCTGTCATTTCTTGAAATTGCTCACGCGCTTCAATACCAATTACACGTTGAAAATCGCGTACCATCATTGGAAATGGATGTGGCCCTACTACAGAACCAATGCAATAGATAGAGTTGATTGGGTCTTTTACATAGGCCTCAAAAGCGGAGTCAACCGCCTCTTTTAATGTCTTTAAACCATGGGTTACTGGAATTACCTTAGCACCTAAGATTTCCATTCGCACCACATTTGGGTGTTCCTTGGCAATATCTACCTCGCCCATGTGAATCTCACATTCTAGGCCAAAGTAAGCAGCAGCTGTAGCCAAAGCTACACCATGTTGTCCGGCCCCTGATTCAGCAATCAGTTTTTTCTTACCTAAATATTTAGCAAGAAGAGCCTCACCCATACAGTGGTTTAGTTTATGTGCCCCTGAGTGGTTCAAATCTTCTCTCTTGAGAT
>JAQWAN010000175.1 GCA_028707655.1 Bacteroidaceae bacterium | reverse complement strand
ATTGCAATAAATTTTGAATGTCATAAAAATGTAATCCCGTAGTAGGCTCATCAAAGATATAAAGGGTAGGTTTACTCTTCTCATTACTTAAGAAACGCGCCAATTTAACGCGTTGGTTCTCTCCACCAGATAGGGTAGAAGAGGATTGTCCCAATCGGATATACCCAAGACCCACAGCCTGCAAATAATGCAACTTATTCACAATCTTAGACTCGTTGTAGGTTTCAAAAAAAGTGATTGCTTGGTCAACCGTCATCTCTAACACATCATAGATGGTAGCACCTTGAAAAGTGACCTCAAGAATTTCCTTTTTAAAACGTTTACCGTGACAGCTCTCACAAACCAATTTTAAATCGGCCATAAACTGCATCTCAACGGTCACCGTACCCTCACCTTTACACTCATCACATCGTCCACCGTCCGTGTTAAAAGAGAAATGAGAAGGTTTATATCCCATTAGCTTAGACATCTGTTGCTCAGAGAACAACCGACGAATATCATCATAGGCCTTAATATAGGTAGCAGGATTAGAACGAGACGATTTACCAATAGCGTTTTGGTCTACCATTTCAACGGCAGTCAACCTATGGATATCCCCTTCTAAGCCATTGAAATCGCCAGGTTGTTCACCACCTTCTCCTAATTGATTCTTTAGCGACCGATACAATAAATTGTTTACTAAAGTCGATTTACCCGAGCCACTAACTCCAGTTACCACAGTCATTACATTCAATGGAAAAGTAACATCAATCGATTTTAGATTATTCTCGCGAGCACCCGTCAACTGAATACTAAGGTTCCAATTGCGATGTTTAGAGGAGATCAGCAATTGATCTTGTCCAAGTAAATATTTAGCAGTATAACTTTTTTTAGCTTCCTCCAGTTTGGTCAAATCGCCCTTATAGACCACTTCACCACCCATTCGTCCTGCATTAGGACCTATATCAATAAGATAATCGGCAGCTCGCATCACCTCCTCATCATGTTCCACAATAATCACGGTATTGCCTAGTTGTTGTAAAGCACGTAGCACACTGATTAAACGCTCCGTATCCCGAGAATGCAAACCGATGCTTGGTTCATCTAAGATATAAAGAGAACCAACCAAGCTACTTCCCAGCGAGGTGGTCAACCGAATACGTTGACTTTCTCCACCCGAGAGTGTATTACTGTTTCTATTGAGCGTAAGATATCCTAAGCCAACATCCATAAGAAAACGAATGCGACTAGTGATTTCAATTAGAATACGTTTTGCTACGAGCGCTTCACTCTCGGGTAAAACAAGTTGGTCAAAGAAAGCACCAAGCTCCTCTATAGATAGATTCACCAGATCTGTAATCGACTTGCCTGCCACTTTAACATAAGTAGCTTCCTTCTTTAAACGCTTGCCTTTACATAGAGGACAAATAGTTTTTCCTCTATAACGCGCTAACATTACTCTAAACTGAATTTTATATTGTGATTCTTCTAGCATAGAGAAGAATTGGTCTAAACAGATTATAGCTCCATTATCACCATGCCAAAGCAGATTTTTTTGCTCGGAAGTTAAATCATGATAGGGAGCAAAAATAGGAAAGTTATAAGCAGCAGATTGACGAATAAATTCCTCTTTCCATTTGCTCATCTTCTCGCCGCGCCAACAAACAACAGCACTATCGTACAAAGAGACTGACTTATTAGGAATCACTAAGTTCTCATCCACCCCTATCACCTTGCCAAATCCTTCACATTTTGGACAAGCACCAATAGGAGAATTAAAAGCAAACATCTGGTCAGTAGGCTCTTCAAAATTTAAGCCATCTGCCTCAAAAGATTTACTAAAGTGAAAGAGAGAGTTCTCCTGGTCTTCCACCATAAATCGTAGATAACAAACATCGTGACCTTCGTAAAAAGCAATCTCTACAGAATCAAGAAAACGACTAATCAAATCTTTTTCTTTACCACAACTTAATCGGTCTATCACCAATAATATTTTATCTGCAGCAGTAATCTCCTTATCTTTTAGTTCCCCATCCTCGGTTAAGATATCATCGAGTTGATAAAGCTCTCCATTCACTTCGACACGGTTGAAACCCGATTTTAGATAGATAGACAGTTGTTCATCTATAGATCGGTCTGTAGGTAAAATAATGGGAGCTAACACTAAAAAGCGTGTTCCTTCTGGAAAAGTTTGCATACGTTTTAAAACATCCTCGGTAGAATGTTTCTTAACAACTGTGCCACTAATGGGAGAATAGGTTACACCAATACGTGCAAACAGCAAACGTAGATATTCATAAATCTCAGTGGAAGTACCTACTGTAGAGCGTGAGTTACTGCTATTCACCTTTTGTTCAATGGCAATAGCAGGAGGAATACCCTTAATAAAATCACACTCTGGCTTACTCATCCTTCCTAAAAACTGTCGTGCATACGACGACAGACTCTCTACATATCTCCGTTGTCCCTCAGCATAGATAGTATCAAAAGCCAATGACGATTTGCCAGAGCCCGAAAGTCCTGTTATAACGACTAATTTGTTGCGAGGAATATCAATATCAATATTTTTTAAGTTATTGACTCTTGCCCCCTTTATAGAAATACACTTGTTTATACTCATAAATATCAACCTAACTATAGCTTGCAAAGTTAGCATTATTTCTTAAAAGAATTGGCAGAAGCTAGTTATTCTCTTATCTTTGTAAAACACTTTAATTGGAAAAATATGAAGTTTAAGACATTACTTATTTTGTGTTTAAGTTGTATACAACTAACAGCTTTTGCGCAATTACCTAAACGTGAATTCAGAGGTGCTTGGCTGCACACAGTCAGTGGCGATTATCAAGGAATGCCCACTAATAAACTAAAAGAGAGACTTGTAAAAGAATTAGACAATCTACAAGAAGCAGGGATCAATGCTGTAATCTTTCAGGTGCGACCAGCAGCAGATGCCTTCTACCCCTCTACCATAGAGCCTTGGAGTAGATACCTAACAGGCACACAAGGAGTAGCCCCAGCACCATTATGGGATCCACTTAGCTTTGTAATAAAGGAGTGTCATCAACGTAACATGGAATTACATGCATGGATTAATCCCTACCGTGTTAAAACCAATATAAAACATCAATTATCTAAAGAGCATATCTACTTTAAACACCCCGAATGGTTTTTGCAATATGGCAATCAACTCTTTTTTGATCCCGGATTGCCCGAGTCTCGCCGTTTCATCTGTAAAGTGGTTAAAGATATTGTAGATAGATACGATGTAGACGCCATTCATATGGACGATTATTTCTATCCCTACCCTATTCAGGGAAAGGATTTTCCAGATGCAGTGAGTTTTGCAAGATATGGCAAAGGTTTTGCCACCAAAGGAGATTGGCGACGAAACAATGTTGACCTCTTGATTGAGGAGATTCATCACCTAATTAGAGGCATTAAGCCATGGGTAAAATTTGGTATCTCGCCCTTTGGTATTTATCGTAACCAATCGAGTGACCCAGCTGGTAGTAAGACCAATGGATTACAAAACTACGACCAACTCTACGCAGATGTACTGTTATGGGTAAACAAAGGTTGGATAGATTATAATGTACCACAAATCTATTGGGAAATAGGTCACCCTGTAGCCGATTATGAAACACTTATTCAATGGTGGGCAAAGCATGCGAGCAACCGTCCATTATTTATTGGAGAGAGTGTGGTGCGTACAACCGAGAAAAAAGATCTAGAAAATCCATCTATCAACCAGCTACAACGAAAGATGGAACTTCAACACAGCTTGAAAAGTGTAAATGGAGCTTGTCAATGGCCCGGAAAAGCGGTTATCAACAATGTAGGGCACTATAGAGACGATCTTATTAAGACCTACTACAAATATCCAGCACTTCAACCACTTTTCACTTTCATGGATGATAAAGCACCAAAAAAAGTACGTTCCCTAAAAAGTGAATGGATAGAAAAAGGATACTATCTTACATGGAAAGCTCCTCGTGCTAAAAAGGAGATGGACCAAGCAAAACATTATGTTGTTTATCGCTTTAACAAAGAGGAGAAAGTAGACATCTCACAAGCCGCTAAAATTGTTACTATAACACAAGACACAGCATTAAAGCTGCCCTATGTAGATGGGAAAACATCCTATCGTTATGTAGTAACAGCATTAGATAGATTGCAAAACGAATCGAAAATAAAAAGCGAGAAAGTAGATTTATAACCTATTGGTTGCTTACACATAAACGCCATGTACTTTACATAATTAGTTATGTATTGTACATGGCGTTTCTTTATATGGATTTCCAACTTCCACGAACAAGCTGAGCAATAGGGGGGGGGGAACAGACCTGCAGATTTCACAGTACTACTTATAGGCAGATGCTTGGCAACTGTTTGAGAGTGGTTAAAGTAGGGAAAGAGGCCCCATACACTGTTTTAAATAGGAGGAATCGTTCTTATAGCATAAGAGAACACCAAATTTATTAAGCGTAATTACCTCGACTAGATTGCGGAATTCTTCTTATAGCATAAGAGAATACCCCAAAAAGGGCCTAAAAAAAAGGACATAAAAAAACCCCGAAGAAGTTAATCTTCGAGGTTCTTATCAAAAATGGCGGCGACCTCCTCTCCCACAGTTACGCAGTACCATCGGCGCAATCAGGCTTAACTTCTCTGTTCGGAATGGGAAGAGGTGGAACCCTGACGCTATAGCCACCTTAATAAGGTTGACATGCATGCAGC
>JAQWAN010000174.1 GCA_028707655.1 Bacteroidaceae bacterium | reverse complement strand
CCTAGAGGATAAAACACTTAATGTACAAACCCTAGGACGTGGTTTTGCCTGGTTAGATACCGGTACGCATGACTCCTTGAGCGAAGCCTCTACCTTTATTGAGGTCATCGAAAAACGTCAGGGCTTAAAGATAGCCTGTCTAGAGGCCATAGCCTTTACCCATGGGTGGATATCTGCCGATACCCTACGTCAAATCGCTTTACCAATGTCTAAAAACCAATATGGAACCTATCTGTTAAAGCTCTTAACCGATAAATAACGTTCTATTTATATTGTCTTAAAGTTGAAAAAATGAAGAATATATTAGTTACGGGTGCTAATGGGCAACTAGGAAATGAAATGCGAAGGATAGCCTTAAAAGGAGGGTGTCAGTTTTATTTCACCGATGCAAAGGAACTCGATATAACCGACCAACAAGCCATTATGCAGTATATGCAGCTACATCCAGTGGATACAGTGGTCAATTGTGCTGCATATACCAATGTGGATAAGGCAGAAGATGAACCTGAAACAGCCGATCTAATCAACCATATTGCAGTAGAGCATTTGGCGGAAGCTTGTCTAGCATTGGATGCTACCCTGTTTCATATCTCAACGGATTATGTTTTTAAAGGAGATTTAAATATACCCTGTGTAGAGGAGCAGCCAACCCATCCGTTGGGTGTTTATGGAGCAACCAAGTTAGCAGGAGAGCAGAGCATTCAGAAAATAGGGTGTAAGCATCTCATCTTTCGTACAGCATGGCTCTATTCCTCCTTTGGCGCTAATTTTGTAAAAACAATGAAGCGACTAACCGCTGAGAATGAATCGCTCCAGGTCGTTTTCGACCAAGTGGGAACACCCACCTATGCTGCCGATTTAGCCGATGTGATTTATGAGCTATTAATGGCCGACAACTATAATAACCACCAGGGCATCTATCATTTTAGCAACGAAGGGGTATGTAGTTGGTACGATTTTGCCGTTGAAATAGCTGCTTTATGTGGCAATTCATGTGCTATTGCGCCCTGTCATAGTAACGAGTTTCCAAGTAAGGTAACTAGGCCACCCTTTTCCGTGCTCGATAAAACAAAAATTAAGCAAACCTTTGGCCTTGTTATCCCACATTGGAAAGCCTCTCTGAAAGAATGTATTTTACAACTCCATGAATCCTAAATAAGAAACAACATGAAACATATTATAATTACTGGTGGTGCTGGTTTTATCGGTTCTCACGTGGTTCGTCTCTTTGTAAACAAATATCCAGATTATCATATTATCAATGTAGATAAGTTGACCTATGCTGGCAATTTAGCCAATCTAAAAGATATTGCTAATGCGCCGAATTACACCTTTGTAAAGGGGGATATATGCGATTTAGATTTCTTGCTCTCTCTGTTTGCTACCTATCCCGTAGATGGGGTGATTCATTTAGCTGCCGAGAGTCATGTAGATAGGAGTATAAAAGACCCTTTTACCTTTGCACAAACCAATGTGATGGGTACTCTAGCACTGCTTCAAGCCGCTAAAAATAGCTGGGAGAAACGTGCGGATGGCTATGCCAATAAGCTCTTCTATCACATCTCTACCGATGAGGTATATGGTGCTTTACGCTTTGATGATACCCTGTTTACCGAAACCACCAAATACGATCCACATAGTCCCTATTCCGCTAGTAAAGCTAGTAGCGACCATTTCGTTCGTGCCTTTCATGACACCTATGGTATGCCTGTTTTGGTGACCAACTGTAGTAACAACTATGGCCCTTATCAGTTTCCCGAGAAGCTGATTCCGCTCTTTATTAATAATATCCGTCATGGTAAATCTCTACCGGTCTATGGTAAGGGCGAGAATGTACGCGATTGGCTCTTTGTAGAGGACCATGCCCGTGCTATGGATTTGATTTTCCATCAAGGCAAAGTGGCCGAGACCTATAATATAGGTGGGTTTAATGAGTGGACCAATATTGATTTGATTAAGGTGCTAATTAAAACCGTTGACCGTTTGTTGGGCAATGCTGTTGGAACAAGTGACCATTTGATTACGCATGTAACCGATCGTTCGGGACACGACCTACGCTATGCTATCGATGCCACCAAGCTCAAAAATGAATTAGGTTGGGAACCCTCCTTACAGTTTGAAGAGGGCATTGAGAAAACCGTAAAGTGGTACTTAGACCACCAAGATTGGATGGATAACATCACGAGTGGTGCGTATGAGAAATATTATCAAGAAATGTATAAAAAATAACTAATTAGGCTACAAGAAGAGTGGTTAAAATAGTAAAAACAGTCAATTCATATTGACTGTTTTTTTTAGGCAATAATACAATATAAGGGCAAAAACCACGTTTAAATAACGTTTGAATAGGGAAGCTTACAAAAATAATGGTGAGTTTCTGTTATGTATAAATTAAGTCGTATCTTTGTATAGTTATAAATAGCGTGAAATATTATGAATAAAATTATCTCCAAAGTTCTTTTCGTGTTTTTTTTACTGGTAATAAGTGGTACTTCTGTAGCTTTTGCCCAGCAAATGGCAGACGACCAGATTGTGGCTTATGTGTTACAAGAGCAAGCGAAAGGTACTTCACAACAAGAGGTTGTTACCGAGTTACTACGTAGAGGCGTTTCTATTGACCAACTCAAACGATTAAAGAGTCGCTACGAAACAAACGAAAAAACAGGCTTTGTTGGCGAAGTAGTTAAAAAGCAAAGTAGAATGCGAACATCTTCTGAAAAAGAGGATATGAATGCTATCAAAGACTTTACATCGAAGCAGGATGCCACGAGTTCTACCAATCAAACCAAACTAACTAAAGACTATTCGGATGCACTTTCCTTTCTGTATACTGATTCGTTGCAACTAGAGGTAAAGAATGAAAAAGAAATTTATGGTCATTCTATTTTTAGCGATAAAAAGCTAACTTTTGAACCCAATCTAAATATTGCTACACCGCAGAACTATCAATTAGGGCCAGGCGATGAGGTGATTGTAGACATATGGGGAGCATCTCAAACCACCATTCAAGATGTAATATCGCCCGATGGTTGTATCCAAGTAGACAATCTAGGTCCTGTGTACCTTAGTGGTATGTCTATAAAAGAAGCCAATAATTATCTGCGCTCTGAATTTAGTAAAATCTATTCGGGCATCTCTGGTGAAAATCCCAATTCGCATATTAAACTCACATTAGGACAGGCACGAAGTATACAGGTCAATGTGATGGGCGAGGCTAATGCGCCAGGTACCTATCAGTTATCCTCTTTTGCTTCCGTCTTTCGCGCTCTATATCAAGCCGGTGGTGTGAATGATATCGGTTCATTGCGCGATGTAAAAGTCTATCGCTCCAATAAGCTAGTTACCACCTTCGATATTTATGACTTTATCTTAAATGGTAAAGTAGATACAGATATCCGTTTGATGGATAATGATGTTGTGGTTATTCCTCCCTATCATTCACTCGTAGAGGTGGTTGGTAAAGTAAAACGTCCTATGTTTTACGAGCTTAAAAAGGGAGAAACATTAGCTTCTTTGTTAAACTATGCTGGTGGCTTAAAGGGAGATGCTTACAAAGATTACGTACGTATTGTTCGACAAAGCAACAATGAGCACGAAGTGTTTACCATTTCGCCCGATAAGTTTGAGTCGTTCCAGATGATGGATGCCGATTCCGTTGCTGTAGATTCGGTGTTGCAAACCTATGCCAACCGAGTACAGATAAAGGGAGCCGTTTATCGTCCTGGTTCTTACCAAGTGGGAGCAACCATTCATACCCTGAGAGATCTGCTTGACGCAGTGGGTGGTGTGCGAGGAGATGCTTTTTTGAGCAGAGCCGTTATGCACAGAAGAAATCCCGATTTAACCATAACCGCCACCTCTATCAATGTAAAAGGTGTTATTGATGGTGAGGTAGAAGATGTTCAATTAAAAAAAGATGATATTATTTTTATACCCAGTGTAAACGATTTACAGGAAGATAAAACCTTAACCATTTATGGTAAGGTAGCTTTTCCGGGTATCTACAAATATGCACAAGACACTAGTTTAGAAGATTTAATCTTGCAATCAGGTGGCTTGCTAGAGTCGGCCTCTACAGTTAGAGTAGATGTTTCTCGCCGAATAAAAGACCCAAAAGCAACCTCTACCGATAACGTGATAGCAAAGACCTATTCTTTTGCTTTAAAGGATGGTTTTGTAGTAGATGGTAAGGTTGGTTTTGTTTTACAACCTTTTGATGAGGTTTACGTTAGAAGAAGTCCAGGCTATCAAAATCAGCAGAATATAGAGGTTAATGGGGAGGTACTATTCCCAGGAAAATATGCCTTGGTAAAGAAGAACCAGCGATTAAGTGAGGTCATCTTAGCCGCAGGAGGTTTAACGCCAGATGCATATGCTAAGGGTGCTCGTTTAAAACGTAAGATGTCTGACGAAGAGAAGGTGCGTATGAAATCGCTTTTGCGTATTGCAGCAGCTTCAAAAGGTAGTAAACAAGATTCCATCTCTACCAAAACATTAGATTTAGGCGACTCCTATTATGTAGGTATACAGTTAGACCAAGCCCTGCATAATCCAGGGTCGGATGCCGATATTGTACTACATGAAAATGATGAGATTTATATTCCTCAATTCTCTAGCACAGTGAAGATCAATGGAGCAGTGATGTATCCCAATACGGTTGCCTATAAGCATGGCGAAAAAAAGAAATATTATGTAAATATGGCCGGTGGGTATAGTTTAACGGCTAAGAAACGACG
>JAQWAN010000173.1 GCA_028707655.1 Bacteroidaceae bacterium | reverse complement strand
CAACTTATTGTACGCGGATTAGGAGATAGATATAGTACAACAACACTCAACGGACTGCCTATTGCATCGCCTAATCCAGATAACAAACTAATACCACTCTATCTCTTCCCTACCTCAACGGTACAAAATGTTACGGTGAGCAAGGTGTATGAGGCAGGTGCCTTTGCCGATTACTCGGGTGCACATATTGATATCAGTACACGCGAAAATATTGGGGCTGATTTCTTTACACTATCAATTAAAACGGGTGGACAACTAGGTACTGCTTTCAGCAATTTCTACAGTGCCGACAAAGGAAATACATCGTTTTTAAAGGCTAACAACCTTTCGAACACCATCAAGAACTTATCGACTGACTATAATAACAACAAATGGGACGAGTATATTCGTTACAACGACCCGTTCAAGAGCTCCTTCTCTATTAATCAACGAAAAGCATTACCTAACTTTGGGGCTTCACTGGGATGGGGAAAAACCTATTCCTTAAGGAATGACCATAAACTGAACTTACTCTTCTCTGTTTCTGCCAATAATACCAATGAATCAAAGGAAGATGCCTATGTGGCACGACTTAAAGCTAATGGCACGCCATTAAATGAGTTTACCTACGATAGTTACACCTCTAAATTAACTATGGCTGGATTATTGAGTGTTGGTTATACCTTGGCCAATAATGACGCCATAAATTATACCCTCTTCTTTGCTCGCAATGCTATTGACGACTACAAGATGCGTGAAGGACAAGATGCAGAGGAGGTACAACTAGTGGGTAGTAATAGCGTTGCTCATATCTATACGCTCTTCAATAATCAACTAGCTGGTAAACATAAACTAGGTGATAACCTTACACTGAACTGGAAAGGATCGTACAGTAGTACCTCGAGTGATGAACCCGACCGCAGACAAGTGATGTATGAAAAACAAGAAGAGACAAACGATTTGAAACTCTTTACCTTTAACAGTGGTACAATGCGCTATTTTGGTGAGCTGACGGAAAAGGAGGCTGTGGGAGATGTACGGATGACTTATCGCCCTAAAGCGGAAGGAAAAACACGCATTCATTTTGGTGGTACCTACAAAAATAAACGTCGCGACTACTCCTCTATTGCTTTCTTCTATGATTTACAGCATTATAAAAATAATAGCATACAGAATATCTATCAGATTGGATCCTTAATCAATAGAGAGCAAATTGAAAATGGACAGATCACGATTCAAAAATATTTTCAGCCTCGACAATCGTATTATGCAGGTATGGATATTGCTGCGGGGTTTATTGAAACAGATTATGCACTTAATGATGCTTGGCTTATTAACCTAGGCCTACGCTATGAACATGTTAACCAATGGGTGAAATATTGGAACGATGGAGGTACAGGCAAGCGGTCGAGTATTCAGACAGGCGATCTATTTCCTGCCTTAAATATTAAATACAGTAGAAACCAATCGAATATCTTTCGACTTTCCCTATCGCGTACAATCACCCGCCCCTCCTTTATCGAAATGGCTCCCTTTCTTTATAGTGAGTCGTATGGTAGCGCCGAGATTAGAGGTAACGACCAATTAAAGAATGCCTATAACTACAATGCGGACCTTCGTTACGAATTTTACCCTAAAAACAGCCACGATTTATTCTCTATCACACTCTATTATAAATATCTAGACAAGCCCATTGAACAGGTACAAGAGTACTCGGGTGGATCGCCACAACAAACCTTTTACAATGCGGATAAAGGTATGGCAGCTGGTGTAGAGATGGAATATAGAAAAGAAATTAGCAAAAACTTACAACTAACAATGAATGGATCGTATATGTATACCAATGTGGATTTACCCAGTAGTGGAGGCGGAAATTATACGGAAGCAGAGAGAGAGTTACAGGGGGCTTCTCCCTATCTAGGCAATGCAGACCTTGTCTATACTCTACCCTGCAAAAAAGAGCAATCGACTCTAAACTTTGCACTTATCTACAATGTACAAGGGCCACGTATACATAGCGTAGGAACCAATGGGGCTGGTGATGTAAAACAGGAGGCTTATCACACCTTAAATTTTGTGAGCAACTACACACTTCAGAAACACTGGAGCTTTAAAATAGAAATCAATAATCTACTTAACAGCACAGTTCATTTTAAACAAACAGTGCTACAATCAGGACTACCTAACAAAAAAATAGATAGCGAATATTATAAAAATGGAACAGCCATCGAACTTGGCATGAATTATAAATTTTAATCAAAGTAACTAGTATGCGTAATTTTAAAAGTATGAAAAAATTAAGTTGGAGACAATCCCTTTTGGGAATTGCAATTTGCTTAGCAGCAACAACAATGGGATCTTGTAGTAACGATAATGAAATAATCATTACACCACCTACAGCCGATCTATCTGGGATTATTACAACGGACGTTACACTAAAAACAGGTGTTACTTACAAGCTTTCAGGCGAATACCGCGTGAGTCAAGGAGCAAAATTAATCATCGAACCAGGCGTAACTATTGAGGCTATATCTGGGGGCAACACCGATTATATCTTGATTGAGAAGGGGGCCAAGATAATGGCGGAAGGAACAAAAGCAGCACCTATCGTGATGACATCTAACCGAAAAGAACCGGGTGCATGGGCCGGCTTACATATCTGTGGAGATGCAAAGATCAACCTAGATGGCGGAACAGGTAAATCGGAAGTGGGAAATGCAAACTATGGCGGACTAAACGATGCCGATAACTCGGGCATATTAAGTTATGTACGAGTGGAATATGCAGGAGAAAAACTAAATGCTGAAGGAACAAAAGAGGGAAATGGCGTTACTTTCTATGGCGTTGGTAATGGCACTACTGTTGATCATGTACAGGCCTATAAGGGTACAGATGATGGATTTGAATTCTTTGGTGGCTGCGTAAACATTAAGTATATGGTCTCTACGAGCAACAGTGACGATTCTTTCGATTGGACACAAGGCTGGAGAGGAAAAGGACAGTTTTTATTGGCTTATCAAGAAACGGTAGAAACACTTGGATACGAATGTGATGCACTAATGGAGTGCGATAACCTCGAAAACAATAATGCTAATGAGCCTATATCACACCCTACTTTGGCCAATGTAACACTAATCGGCAATAATTCTTCTACAGAAAAGAGGGGTATTCGCTTGCGTGCAGGTACAGAAATCTCACTTTACAACACAATTGTAACCAATAAAGTAAAATGTATCACTACACAGACAGCAGAAACAGAAGCTGCCCTAACTAGTGGAAAATCGGTGCTGCAATTCATCTACTTAGCAAATACACTAACGAGTGAATCTGATGGCTATTCTGCTGCTCTATTTGCAGCCGGACAAGGCAATGCTATTGATCAAACATTCGTGTGGACAGACACCTATGTTGGTACTATCGATGGTGGAAAGGATATGACTACAATCGATACCTTCTTTGATAATGCAACCTATATAGGTGCTGTTAAAGCAGGAAACAACTGGACAGAGGGCTGGACTCTTTAAAGGATGAGCACAAATAGAGACCTGACCTCTATTTTTGATAAAGTCTCTGCTGTTAAAGGGCTCTTATCTCGTTTTATTCAAAAAAACAAAACTATACAAACCATCTCTTAAAGTAAGTATGAAAGAGTGTAAGGGCATACTTAACAGATATATATATTCTTTTTTTGGGATGACTCCTATGGAGTCATCCTTTTTTGTTATTTTTGTAGTGAGTTTACAATCTACACCATACTACCTATGAAGAAAATACTTTTCTATCTGTTATTCGTATTAACAATACAAGCACAAGCACAACGTAATACCATTTTCTCCTCGCAAATCAAAACGCTTCAACTTATTGTCAATCAAGATTGGTCGGCTCCACCTATTGTGGGACTGAACACGGCCGATCAATTAGAAATATCCTTTGATGAACTCTCACATGATTATCACGCATACCGCTATATACTAACCCATTGTGATGCTAACTGGCAAACCTCTAATCTAGCAGAGAGTGATTATCTAAGTGGATTTAATGATAACGAGATAGAGAGTCAGGAGAGCTCTATCAACACATCTGTGCTCTATACACATTATAAAGTAACCCTACCCAACGAGACGGTTAGTTTTACTATCTCTGGTAATTATAAAGTAACGGTTTACGATGAGGAGGAGGGAGATAAAGATACGCCTGTTTTTGAGGCCTTCTTTTCGGTTATCTCACCAAAAGTTTCTATTGCTACCACTGTGAGTTGCAACACACTAATTGACACCAACAGCACACATCAAGAGGTCAGTTTTACCATCAATCATAAGGACTACCCCATCTCTTCACCACAGAGCAGTATAAAAGTACAAGTTTTTCAAAACAGAAGATGGGACAATGCTGTTCTTACATTGCAGCCAACGGCCATTATGAATAACCAATTACGCTACGAACATAATCGCCAATTAATCTTTGATGCGAATAATGAATATCGCCGGTTTGAGGTGGTTAATCTACAAATACCACTACAGGGGGTAGAAAAAATCAACTACTTTGACCCCTACTATCATACCACACTCTACACCGATAAGGAAAGACGAAACTATAGTTACGATAGGGACCAAAATGGACTACGTCTTATTCGCTATGACCAAGCTAGTGACGATGCTATAGAAGCCGATTATACTTTCGTACATTTTACACTTGCTAGTGATGAACCACTTATAGACAAAACGGTTTATCTGCAAGGAGCTTTTACCTACGACCGTTTTAATAAA
>JAQWAN010000007.1 GCA_028707655.1 Bacteroidaceae bacterium | reverse complement strand
CTACTAATTCAGAGATGGTCAAAAGTGATTTGTCTCCCTCTTCTAGTAATTTTTTAGCATAATACATCCTTAACTCTAAGGTGTAGTTGTATATGGTGTTGCCAAAGAGTTGTTTGAAACCATTTTTTAGTTTCGTTTGATTCAGCCCAATAAGTTTGGAGAGCATAACAATAGTGGTTTTCTTGTTCAAATTGTTGCTGATGTAGTTTTCTGCTGCATAGATCTTTTGAATATCTGAATAGGTGAGATTTAGTTTAGGACAAGGGATTATCTGGTCGAAAGAGGAAATTTGAAGTAAAAAGAGTTCTAAAATTTTACTTTCTACGTATAATTTCATAATTCCTCCTTTGTACGGTTGATGTATGATTTCTTCTATGAGTGCTCTCATGGAGGCAGAAATACACATGCTTCGCCCTGCCCAGCAAAACGTAGAACAAGCCATTTTGTTTGCTATATTACGGAGGATTGTGCTGTCTTCTAGAAAATGACTTTCAAAATAGTTCTTAGAAAAGGAAAATTTAAAAAAAAAAGACCTGTTTTGTTCTGTGGGTGTTATTTTTACATTAAAAGATAAATCTCGTAAAGAAAGAAAACTTTGTTGTGCGTTTTCTAAAAGAATATTTTTACTAAGAGAGTAGTACTCAATACTTCCTGTAATACTGAAGAGCGAGGTGAAATAATATTTATTTTTATACTCTTGACTTTGTCTGTCCCATTCTAGTAATTGGTACTCGCAATCGAAACTTTTTTGTGAGCACATTTTTCCCCATAGTAAAGTGATGTCGTCTAATTCGAGTAAAAAAACATTTGGATTTTGTGGGTGTGTTTTTTTACAAAACTGAAAGTTTTTCATTGCTTTTTTTTAAAAAAAAGGGCTTTTAATTGCTATTTGTGTATGGATGTGACAAAGCTATGCAAATAATAACTACCTACAAGTATTAAATTATGAAAAATACTGCTGTTTATGTTCTTTATTATTCTTTCTTTTTTTTTCTTTTTTATCACACATATTTCGTATAAATTAGTTCTAAAATCGTGTGTAAATTTGTACTAATTAGATTATTTTTAGCTCTATTTTTGATACTGACTTGATGTGTTAAACTACTCCTTTTTCGTTGATTAAACTTCTAAAATCGTATTCCTTATGACGTTAGGAAGAACTACTTTTGATAAAAATTTTTACTTAAGATTTTAATAACTGAATAATCTAAAGATGGAGTTATGAATTGGATAATGAGTGAAGTGATAGCCAGGGAGAAGGAGGATGCTTCTTTTTTCTATTTATATCATTTAATCGAAAATAAGTATGTTTCTTTTGGAAGGTCGGCTTATATGGTGCAGTTGCTTTTTCCGTTTGTTCATTCGTATAAAATAGCCTGTAGAGGCTCTGTCTGTTTAGCTGTTTCGGAAACAACACTGAATGAAGATCTTTTTACGTTGATGGAGGAGGAAAAAATGGTAAGAATACATTCTTCTAAAAAAGCAACAAAGGAGATGATTGAGCAATGGGAGATGGGGCTAGAACTACGTGAGAAGGAATCTCTTGACATCTCTTTTCTTGAAAAAATAAGGTGCATTTAGGGCCTTCCTTTTTTGAAAAATAAAGATTTAGAGGAGGATAGACAGAGTGTTATGAAACGTAAAAGTGATGCTGCTTACTAAACATTTTATTAAGATGTTATAACTGTTTTTTATAAAACAGTTGTTTATTCTTGTTTACCTATTTTTTTTAATTGCAAATTTGTATCTACCAAGGAATAGTAACAGATGTTGTTTATTCCGTCTAGTATATCGCAACCAATTGATTTGTAGTATTTCCCAAAATGGTAATTTCTTAATAACTATGGGGGTAATTTTTAAAATAGTTAAGGATTTTTTTTGATAGTAAGCTATAGACTCTGTGTCTATAGCTTACTTTTTTTTGAAATAGATGGATTAGCTCTTGAAAATTAATGGAGATAAATTAAAAAGGGTTTTGCTGCCTATTATTGAATATAGCCTAGTTGTTGTGTCTCTTAATCTTTTAATTATCTTTGCAATTATAGACCACAAGAAAAGGTTGTATATGGATACGGTTCGTACAAAAAAGTGTATAACTTTGGTGGGGATATTAATCCAATCCCTAATGGATAAGCGTAAACTATCTGTAGGGATTAATGAACTAATTAATAAATAAAAAAGATTATGAATAAGAAGGAAATTTTAGATGCTTTTTGGTTTAGACATGCGTGTAAGGAGTTTGATAAAGAGAAAAAGATCTCTGCAGATGATTTTAACTATATACTAGAAACAGCACGTCTTTCGCCTAGTTCGTTTGGCTTTGAGCCTTGGCATTTTATTGTTGTTCAGCGCAAGGAGATGAGAGATAAACTTAAAAATGGTGCTTGGGGAGCGGAATTGAAACTGGATACAGCTAGTCATTTTGTGGTGGCTTTGAGCATGAAATCGGTACGTACAAAATATGATAGTCCCTATTTGGAAAAATTCATGAAAGAGGTGCAACAATTACCACAAGAGGTGGTGGAGATGAAGAGCAAGATTTATGAAAACTTCCAAAAAAAGGATTTCAACCTAAATGACGATGCATCACTTTTTACTTGGGCCACTAAACAGACCTATATTGCATTGGGTAATATGTTGACTGCTTCCGCTTTAATCGGAATTGATTCTTGTCCTATTGAGGGATTCAATCCTGAGGCAACCAATAAAATATTGAAGGAGGAGATGGGTGTGGATACCGATGTCTATGGCATTGCTTATATGGCGGCCTTTGGTTATAGAAAACAGGAACCACACGATAAGACACGTCGCTCATTAGAAGAGATCACTACATGGCTCTAAAATAGAGTGGGTAATGTATAGGATACATCCAAAGTTGTACGGAGATGATTCTCTTTTTATTACGACGATGACGTTGTAATGCTATGAACGGAAACGATTTTAACCTTTAGTCTATATCTATGAAAGTATTTCATTTTTTACCTCTCTTGAGCTGTGGGCTGGCTACATTGACCTCTTGCTCAGTCGAGAAAAAACAGGTTTTGGAGCGTCCAAACATATTGTTTATTTTATCGGACGATCATGCTAAATCGGCTATAAGTGCCTATGGTGGCATAAATGCTGCATTAGCTCCCACACCGAACATTGATGCTATTGGTCAGGATGGTGCTATTATGCAGAATATGCTGTGCACCAATTCTATATCCGGACCTAGTCGCGCTTGTTTATTGACAGGTAAATATAGTACCGAACATGGCTATTATCAGAATGAAGGTGGCATTGCTTTTGATAATACGCAAGAGCAATATCAGAAGCTACTAAAGGAAAATGGATATACTACTTCGGTTTTTGGAAAATGGCATATGATGTCGGAGCCAAAGGGGTTTGATTATTATGTGATTCATGGTAATAATAGTCAACAGGGTACGTATTGGAATCCAGTATACGATTTTAATGGTAAGAAAGAACATGTAGAGGGGTATGCTACTCGTCTAACAGCCGGTTTTGCCTTAGATTGGTTAGAGAAAAAGAGGGATACTGCTAAACCTTTTTGTTTAATGTTGCATTTTAAAGCGCCTCATCGTCCTTGGAGACCGGATACCTGCTATCAGCATTTGTTTGATGGTGTTCAGTTTCCTTATCCTGCCACGTTTAACGACGATTATGCGGGTAGAGAGAAGACTTTAGGAGAAAATATGGCAACTGTAGAGAATCATCTATCTCGTAACGACTTAAAACAAACGCCTCCTGCCAATTTATCTAAGGAAGAGCGTAATAAATGGATGAGCTGGGGAGGATCGGGTAAAAATCAATTCTGGACACCCGATTCTACTTTATCTAAGAATGAACTTAAACAATGGAAATTTCAACATTACATTAAAGACTATCTTCGTGTAGTACGTTCTGTAGACGATCAAGTGGGGCGTGTAGTGAAATATCTAAAAGAAAAAGGCTTGTATGAGAATACGATTATTGTATATATGGGCGATCAAGGTTTTTATTTAGGAGAACATGGGTTGTATGATAAAAGATGGATGTACGAAGAGTCGCTTCAGATGCCTTGTCTGATCTCTTATCCAAAAGGTATAAAGAAAGAGGCTACTATTAAAAAGATTGCACTAAATGTTGATATAGCTCCTACCTTACTCGATTATGCGGGTGTGCAAATTCCGAGTGCTATGCATGGTAAGAGTATGAAGAATATGCTTGCAGGAGATACTACTGCGATAAAGAATTGGAGAAAGTCAGCTTATTATCAATACTTTGAATATCCTAAATGGCATAATGTACAACCGCATTATGGTGTGAGAGGTGAACGCTATAAGCTGATTCATTTCTATTATAATGTGGACCAGTGGGAGTTTTATGATCTTCAAAAAGATCCAAATGAGTTAATGAATCAATATAAAAATCCAATCTATACCTCTACCATAGAGGAGCTGAAAGATGAAATTATCAGATTGCAAAAAGAGTGTGGGGATACGCTCAACCTAAAGGATAGAAGAAAATTAACCGACAAATTCATGTTTAAATATTGAGATAAACCTCTTTTTCTAACGCAGATTCAATTTTTTTCGCCTTTTTTATCCGTATCGTTAATGAAGTAATATAGTTTTGTAACTAGACATCAGAATATATTTATTATTTTGCATATAGTCATTGAGGGGGATCTATTATCTCCCTCAATGTTTATTATAATCAGCTGTTTTAACTTAATCTGTTTTACAATGTCTAACACAATTAGTCCTTTCTCAAAACCAATGTATATAATGACAAAGTCGGTGGGTGCACTTTGTAATCTTGCTTGTCACTACTGTTATTATCTGGAGAAAACAAATCTTTATCAAGATACTTCTAAACATGTGATGAGTGATGAGCTCTTAGAACGTTTTACAAAGGAATATATTGAATCACAAACGATGCAACAAGTCCTTTTTACATGGCATGGAGGAGAACCGTTGATGCGTCCACTTTCTTTTTATAAGAAAGCGATGGAACTACAGAAAAAATATGCGCAGGGAAGAACCATTGATAATTGTATCCAGACAAATGGAACAATGCTTACGGATGAGTGGTGCTCGTTTTTTAAAGAAAATAACTGGCTTGTTGGCGTCTCTATAGATGGTCCGCAAGAGTTTCATGATGAATATAGAAAGGATAAACAGGGAAAACCTTCGTTCGTTAAAGTGATGAAGGGAATCCACTTATTACAAAAAAATGAGGTGGAGTGGAATGCTATGGCTGTGGTAAATGATTTTAACGCAGAATATCCTTTGGACTTTTATCGATTTTTTAAATCGTTGGGATGCCGTTATATTCAATTTACTCCTATTGTTGAACGTATATTTCACCATACCGATGGTAGGCATATTGCTTCGCCAGAGCAATTTGAAGATGCTCCTTTAGCGCAGTTTTCTATTACGCCAGAGCAATGGGGTAATTTCCTTTGTGCTGTATTTGATGAGTGGATTAAAGAGGATGTAGGTAATTATTATCTCCAACTATTTGATACCACTTTAGCTAATTGGGTAGGGCAGCAACCTGGCTTGTGTAGTATGGCTAAGACCTGTGGACATGCTGGCGTAATGGAGTTTAATGGGGATCTCTATTCGTGCGATCATTTTGTCTTCCCAGCTTATAAGCTGGGTAATATATACACAAGCTCTCTCTCAGAGATGATGTATAGTAAGCGTCAATTGGAATTTGGAGAGAACAAACGAAGATTGCTTCCAACACAATGTAAGGAGTGTGAATTTCTATTTGCGTGTAATGGCGAGTGTCCTAAAAATAGATTCTCGCGTACAGCTAATGGAGAGCATGGCTTGAATTATCTATGTGAAGGATATTATAATTTTTTTAAACATGTGGCTCCCTATATGGATTACATGAAGGAGGAATTGCAAAACAAACGTGCTCCTGCTAATGTGATGCAAGCCATAAAAGATGGGGCGTTTGAATAAAAAGTTTTTTAGATAAGCTATATATTTAGGAGTATCAACAATGCTTTTTTAGGTGACTTTTGTTTTAGAAAATAGTATTGTAGACTATTTATCTGATGATTGCTCTAAGATAGAAAAGAGAAGCGCTCACAATCAATTTTGATTGTGAGCGCTTCTTTATGGACGGGGGTTCCTCTTATAGGAATTGTTAATTCTTTAGAGAGTGGATTTCCGATTAATGACTTATTTCTTCATCTTCAATTGGAAAGTTTCAATGGCACGTTTTCCTACTTTCAGTTGCCCCTCTTTTACTGTAGTGGGGTTGTTCTCCAATAGATCGGTATGCTGAATTTCCTGAATAGGAAAATAGCTCTGTAATGCAGCAACAACGGATACCCCCTTTTTAGTTGCATCGTATACCCGAAGGATTACCGCATCACTATCTTCTTGTTTCTTGATTGTACTAATGGATAGGTTGGCTTGGTCTAGATTAAAAAAAGATAGTTGTTCGGGTAGAGATGCGTTGGCATAGCGTTCCGGATTAACAAGGGCTATGGGCTCGTGATTAGCTGCTATGGAAGCTAGACCGGCATCTTGATTACTAGCTGCATCTGATCGTAAAGAGAAGGTGAAATGATGGTCTCCTTCTTGACTATAGAATTCGCCTTTCCAATTACAACTTTTGCGCGAAGCAAACAGGATGGGCTGTAAAATGGTAGCATTTGTTTTTGGCGCTGTAGGGTCTATATAGTCGACTACTGTTACACTAGAGGATAGCTTGATGTCGGTATCTCCATCAATTGCTCCTATCCAATTGGTTGCTGCTCTTGGATGAATGGTTGTACAAATATCTTGATAGCGTTCGCCTGCTGCACCAGCAATCTCGTCTTCTCCTACTACAACGGTTCCAAAAGGCACATCGTAGCTAACAGCTGCTTTAGAGCGTAGAGGGAAGGCTTGTCTGAATTCTCTATACTCTTTTCCATTAAAGCCTAAAATAGAACTGGTGAAATCGATACGTTTAATCTGTTTGTAGAGTTTCAAATAACGAACAATGGTGGCGTCTTTAAAGGTACTTTTACTGCAATAGAGCGAATAAACAGCACCCGATGCTTGCAACTGCCAAGGCGAATTGTGATTAGATGTTTTGTCAAATTCCTCCATAGTTGGTTGTTGAACAGAACTAAATTCGCCTGCTCCGTTACCAACGGATTTCATGGTGAAGACATCGCCTACATCAAATTTCTCTGTGTCAAAAAGATCTTTTCCAAATTCTTTATCCGTGATTTGTTTGAGTTGGTTATTTACAAAATGTAGTGTGTAATAAGTGGATTCATTACTAGCTAATGTTGTTTTTGTTTTAGACGATTTAGCTTTCAAGTAATAACTACTATAACCTACAGATGGCATTTGAGTAGCAATAAATTCTAGAGTAGCTTCTTTGCCGTTTTTCTCTGTTACCTGATATGCCACCTCTTTTCCATCTGTGTCTCTTAGAGAAAGACGATCTAGCGGATGTTTATCTGTGTTGATGGTTATTTTTACTGGTGATGAATAGCTATAAGAGAGTGGGTTAAAGACAATAACAGGTGTGCCTTTCTTCTCTTTTACCGCAATCTTACTTGCTATATAGGATGCCGAGGTTAGATTTATCTTTTTTGCTAAACGGTTGGCCGTTTTATATCGTTCGTAAAACACGGAGTCGGTAATATATCCTTTGTTACCTCCCCATCCATGATCGGCATAGATTAGGTCTTTCCAGAGTTGGTCGAATTCGGCCTTAGGATAGTTATTGAAGTTACCACGAAGTAAAGAGGCTATGGTTGCAAAGGTTTCTGCTGAGGTAGCATAACGGTTAGCTTCTCGATAGGTGGTTAGTGCACGCTCGTGACTTGGCCCATGTATATATAACCATATATTGGGTCGCTCGCCTTGGATAGATGGCAACACGGGATGGGTCTGCTTTAAGGCATCGAAAAACATATCGGATGTGGCATGGACTAGGGTAGGTAGGCTGCTCTTTGTCTTTTGCTCAAAATCACGGAATTTATTAATCCAGTTATAATAGGTGTGAGCTGGCGACATATCTTCTGCAGAGAGCATACCAATAACGGCTGGCTCTTTTGAATGGCTACGATAATCTTTTAGGCTATTCATATATTCCAAATATTTCTCTAGTCCCTCTTCAGGCTGTTTACGTAGAAACTGTGCAGCAACACCGTAATGCCCTGGGGTAAAGACCATCACTGAACTGGAATTGGGCGAGAACCAATTGTATACTCCTCGCTCATGGCGACTGTATTGAATGGCTTGTACACCACTTTTTTTAAGTATCTGAGGCATCTGTAGTGTTCTTCCTGGTACATCTACATTCCAATAGGTACGTGGTGCATAACCTGGAAATCTTTTGGATACAGAACGTTTTCCGTAGTAGAATTGACGAACAAGAGCTTCTCCTGTTTGCATCTCTTCGTAGGGTTGTGTGTAGGAAGCTCCAATACCTAATTGACCATTTTGGATGAGGCGCTCAATGGTACTTCGTTTTCTTGGATGTCTTTCTAAGTATTCATCTAAGATTAAAGCATCTTCAATATCATATCTATAATCCGCATGTTTTTCAAGAAGTGCTAAGGCTGGGGTAACAATAAATGCGTCGCGGTCGGCTATACATTGGTAGGGAGCGTCCATCCATGCAATATCTTGATGAGAGGAGACCATGATATAGCTCTTGGCGTTTTTCCACCATTTGTCTTGGTTCTTAGTAATCCGATTATAGGCATCTGAATATTGTTGTTGAAAGATAAATTCTCCCTTCTCATTCTTTTTTTGTTGGAATAGTGTGTTCTCTACTATATAGGTGGAATCTTTGAAGGTTGTAAAGCTAGGAATGGACAGGAGTGGTTCTCCATGGTGTGTTATGGAGAGTTGTTTTTCCTTTGCTCCTCCCTTGATGGTGAGTAGCGCATACTCTTCTGCTGGTTTGAAGGTTGTTTTATAGGGTTTGTCACCATTGGTAGTAACCGCTATTTGTTGTTTTGCATAGCTCTTAGGAGCCTTGACTACTAAATCGTTTCCATTGGTTGTTACAACAAAACATTTATCTGTAGTAGAGCGGTGTACAATTTCGTTGGTTAAGTCTTTGTGCTTAAAAATCATAAACCAATTGTTCTCAGAGGCATTCTCACCAGTGATTTGAAATATCACTGGTTCTCCTTTTTGGAGGAATTGCTCGGGTATTTCTATCTCCATAAAGCAGGCTCCATCTCCCCAGCTATTATTTGCTATACGTTCAAAATGTAAGCTTACACCAAAATCTAAGTCGCACTGATAGTCCGCGGTATGGAAGTTTATAAAGCTACCCACCTGTTTGTGATTAACAGAGAGATTGAATTTCTTGCTTTTATTTGCTTGGTCTACACAAATGAGTAGGATAAAATGTGCTTTCCCATTCTGTATAGAATGTACGGGAGAGGATTGCCAAGAGATCTCTTGTTTCCCATTTGTGGTACGTACTAGAAATGCTTGGTCATTCGTGTTCCACAGGTTGTTATAGGTAATATCATTTCCAGATATCTTTTCTGCAAACCCGTCGGTATACATCTCTTGTTTACCTGCTTTCTCATTCTCGATGTTGATAAGATGGATATCTTGTGCACCCAGATAAAGAGATGGAATGGTTAAGAGAAGGGAGCTATAAAGAAGCTTTTTAAAATTCATAGTTAGTCGTTTTAGTTATCTAATAGGTTTATTTTATCGGTTAAATAAATGGAAAACAATTTACCCAAGCAATACGCATTTAGGATGGTGTCATTTAATTTTATCGGTTAAATATAAGGGGTTTGTTCTTTAGGAGCACCACTATTACTAATAAAAGATGTTAATCTGTTGGGGCAACTAAAAATGAGCTACCTGTTTTCTGCTCCTATTGTGTAAATGAATGAAAGTGTGAATAATTATTTATTGATAATAAAGTGCAGCTCGTAGTTTTCTTCTTCCTGAATTAAAGTGTACATTTGTAGTTCTACAAGCAAAAAAAGGATAAAAATGGATAAGAATGCAATATATGAGCAACTTTTAAAAGAGAACGGTATCAAACCGACTGCTATTCGTTTGCTCATTTTTAAAGAGATGCATCAATTTGACCATACGTTTAGTCTGCAGGACATAGAAACAGTGCTCGATACTGTAGATAAATCGACTGTTTTCCGTACTATTATCGTATTAGAGGAGCACAATTTGATTCACCGGATAGAGGATGGTAGTGGTTCTATGAAATATTGTGTCTGTTATAATGATGGCAATTGCAAGGTGGATGAGATGCATTGTCACTTTTATTGCGAACGATGCCACCAAACCTTTTGTCTAGACCATGTCCATGTTCCAAAAGTTGAGGTGGCATCGGGCTTTATTGTACAGCGTGTGAATTACGTAATAAAGGGGATCTGTCCGAAGTGTAATCCTAATTATTTGTGGGAATGGACAGCTTAGTGAGAATGAGCTGCTTCACTCTTTTGTAGATCTGACAATAGATAATAAGCACCTGTTATTACTATTTGAGCATCGGTAGAGAGTGAATCTACAAGTGTTACTTGGCTATAGCCATCGTTTTGTATACCTGTAATGATTTCTACCATCTTATAGGCTCTGAGTCCCTCTTTATGCTGCTCTTCATCTCCCTCTTCGTGTTCGTGTGCCTCTCCTTCTTGATGTGAAGCGTTTTTAATCTTCTTGGTTGCCAAGGGATCATAGACAAAAAGATATTCTTTACCTCCGTCACTCACAATGGCCGTCTGAGGTATGGCAAGCATCTCTGTATCTCCTACCTGAATATAGGCTTCTACGTAGCTACCTGTAATTAGGTCGGTAGGCATAGGTGAAATTTGTGCATGTACTTGTACTGTTTTATTTTCTTTTTTAAATTCACGTGCTATAGCAAAAATAGTTGCTTTTAGCTCCTCTCCATTCCTGTTTGCTACTTTTAGAAGAACTGTTTGCCCCACTTTGACCCGTGCAATGTCTTGCTCGTATACCTCTAAATCAGCATGCATCTTATCATTATTAATAATACTAAACATCTCACTGCGTGCGTCAATGTAGCTTCCTAGAGATATATTGATTTTACTTACATATCCAGAGATAGGAGATAAAACAGCAAGTGATTGTTGGATAATTCCTTTTTCAATTAATTTGGTGTTAAGTCCTAACATCTTAAGACTTAGTTTCAATCCCTCATAGGTTGATAAAGCAGACTGATAGTCAGCTTCAACACGTTGAAAATTTTTACCAGAACCCACATTATTGTCAAATAATTCTTTCTGACGAGCAAATTCTTTTTGCATATATTTCCAACTGTTATAAGCATTGATATATTCTTGTTGTAAAGTAATAATATCTGGATGTTCTAGTTGTGCTAAAATTTGACCCTTTTTAACTCTGTCTCCTTCGAATACTTGAATACTTTTTACATTACCACCTACATAAGCAGTCACATGTGCCTGGTCATTTGGTGCTACTTCTAGTTCGCCTGTACATTTGATTATAGAGCTCATGTTACGTTTTTGTAACGTTCCCATTTGTAGATTGATGGCATCTCGTTGATTTTTATCCAAAAAAACGACACCTTCAGTTTCCTCCTCGTGTTCTTTGTGAGATTCACTAGTAGCTTGTTTACTCTCACAACCTGCTAGAGCAACTAAGAAAGTAAATGCTAGTAGAGTGGAGGCTTTTAAAATCATTGTTTTCATCATTTTATTTTTTCTTGTATTATATGCTATTTTATTTTCTGTTTTCACCTGTTAGATAGTGAATCTCTGCTATGGTATTTCTATATTTTAGGTCAGATGTAACATAGTTGAGTTGTGTAGTAAGACTTGTTTCTATTCCTTGAATAAAAGAAATGTAATCTATTTCTCCGAGTTGATAGGCTAGTTGATAAGCTTTTATCTCTTCTTTGACAAGTGGTAATGCTTGTTCTTCATAATAATACTGCATCTTTTGCAGACTATGATATTCAATGAAGCGTTGTTGTAGTTGTGATTGTAGAAGTAGTTCTAATTCATTTTTGTTTTGTTCTTCAATTCTAATCTGTGTGCGAGCTGCTTTTGTTTTGCTTATTTGTCCATTAAAAAGAGGTATTGAGATACCAACTTCATATCCAGAGTAGCCGCCCACACCTTCTACACGTTGTTTCTTGTAAGAGAAATTAAATTTAGGTAAGAAATTTGCTTGCTCTTGTTTATAAAAACGATGAGCTCTATTAACTTGTTGAGTTGATAACGACAAGCTACTGTTGGCTGCTAAGGTGTTATAGCTTAGGACACCTGGAGCTAATGAATCGTTAATTGTAAAAGGACCATCCAATTGTAAATATTGATTGAGTTCCTGTTTTGCAGTCTCCTGTTCTCCTGCTAATTGCTCAACTTTTAGAACTAATTCGTTATATTTAGCTTGTGCTGTTAACAGTGCTAATTTTGAAGTCTCCTGTGTTTCGTAGCGAAGTTCAGCTGCTTTGATGAAATTTCTATAAATGGTTTCAATGTTTTTGTAAATTGTTAGCGTTGCTTTTTTATAGCGTAGTTCGTTAAAACATAGTTGAGTTTGTAGAATTATTTTATCGATGGTTAGTTCATAGGTTGCTTGTGCCACTTTTACTTCTGATGATAGATATTTCTTACGTGCATAAACACCTAATAAATCAATATCTTCTTGTCCAATAGAAAAAAGAGTCTGGTTACCTTTTTCTACTCCTTTTACTTCATCTCGACTAGTACTAATTGTAGTAGTTCCTAAATCAATAGCTGTTCCTTTCATTTGTTGGTGCATTTTTACAGTCAATGCAGCTGCACGTATGCTAGGATAATTTTTTTGTGCTAATGTAGTTGCTTGTTCTAATGTGATGATAGGTGTTGTAACAGTGATTGTATCTTGCGCTTTTAGAATTGTTGGAAGTATAATAAATAGCATCAAGATACCTGCAAATAATGACTTAGGATCATTTATTTTAGGTTTCTTTTTTCTTAGTTTCATTTTTTCTACTAATTGATATAAGACAGGAAGGATAAGTAATGTGAGTAGTGTAGCTGTAAGCATTCCGCCAATAACCACTGTTGCTAAGGGACGTTGTACTTCAGCTCCTGCAGAAGCAGATACCGCCATAGGTAAAAAACCTAAGATATCTGTACTAGCGGTTAATAAGATTGGTCGAATGCGTCGAATAGATCCTTTAATAATAATATCTCTCAGTGTATGATGTCCCTCGGCTTTTAATTCATTAAATCCACTGATTAGTACCAACCCATTCATAACAGCTACTCCAAAGAGCACAATGAATCCTACTCCAGCAGAGATGCTAAAAGGCATATCCCGTAGATATAGCGATACAATACCTCCTACAGCCGCAAGTGGGATAGCTACATAAATCATTAAGGTTTGTTTAAAAGAATGAATCGCAATGAATACTAATAGAAAGATAATACCTAGGGCTAGGGGGACAACAAGTAATAAACGACTAGTTGCGCGTTGAAGATTTTCAAAGGCACCTCCATATTGTATAAAATAGCCAGCTGGTAGTTCCAATTTCTCATCTAATGTTTCTTGGATTTCTTTCACCAATGATTTTATATCACGGTTGCGTACGTTTACTCCAACGTAGGTTCTTCTTTGTGTATTGTCACGACTAATTTGCATGGGACCAGGTTTAAAACTGATCTCTGCGATTTCTTTCAGTGGAATTTGTTTACCATTCGGAAGATTTACATAAAGATTTTTAATGTCGTTAATATTAGTACGGTTACTATTTTTTAGTCGAACTACAATATCAAAACTTTTTTCTCCCTCATAGATAACTCCAGCTTTTGAACCACTAAAAGCTGTTTCTATTAATTGATTCAAGTCGGCTATATTTAAACCATATTGTGCCACTCGATTACGCTTGTAGTGTACAGTTATTTGTGGCAGGCCTTTTGTGGCTTCTGCTTTATAGTCGCCCACACCATCAATAGGAGCTATTAACTTTTCTATTTCTTTTGCTTTTTCTTCTAATATATTCAAGTCTTCACCATAAATTTTAATCGCTAAATCTTCTCGTACACCCGTTAAAAGTTCATTAAATCGCATCTCAAGAGGTTGTGTGAATTCATAGTTAATCCCAGGAATTTCGCTTACCGTCTTTTTAAAAAGTTTTACTAATTCTTCTTTGTCTTGTGTCACTTTCCAATCACTTTTGTTATGTAGAATGATAAAACTATCGCCAATATCCATGGGCATTGGGTCCGTTGGTATATCTGCTACACCAATTCGTGTTTGGATGGATTTTATTTCATTTGGGAAATTCTCCAATAAACGTTTTTCTACTTGTGTTGAGGCATTGACTACATCTGTTAAAGCCGTACCTGGTTTCATTAAGATATGCATTGCTACATTGCCTTCGTCTAGTTGTGGGATAAATTCACCCCCCATGCGTGAGAAGAGGAGGGCAGAACCTATTAATAATATAACAGCTGTTGATAGAACTGCTTTTGTATGATCTAATACCCATGTTACTATAGGTCTATAAAAATTTTCTACGCTTTTAACGATACGATCTCCAATTGTTTTTTTTCTTTTCAGAGGAGCACGTAAGAACAGTGCAGACATCATTGGCACATAGGTTAGACAAAGGATAAGAACTCCTAGTACTGCAAAACTAAAGGTCATAGCCATTGGTTTAAACATTTTACCTTCAATGCCGCCTAGTACCATGATAGGAATAAACACAATCATAATAATGATTTGTCCAAAGAAAGCCGATTGCATCATATTACTAGAGGCACGTTTTGCCAAAGCATCTCGTTCGCTTGGCATCAATGTCTGTCCAATGTATTTTTTATCGTGCAGATAGAAAATCATACATTCCACAATTATAACAGCTCCATCTATTAGTATGCCAAAATCGATTGCTCCTAGACTCATTAAATTGGCCCATACATCGAAAACATACATCATAATAAAGGCAAACAAAAGTGAGAGAGGAATAGTAGAGGCAACAATCAATCCACCTCTCATATTACCCAAGATGAGCACGAGTATAAAAACAACAATTAAAGCACCTAAAGCTAAATTTTCTGCTACAGTAGAGGTTGTATTGCTAATCATTTCACTTCGATCTAAGAATGATACAATCTTCACTCCTTCTGGTAACGTTTTTTGTATTTTCTCCATTCGTTCTTTGATGGTTGTAATCACTTTATTAGAGTTGGCACCCTTTAACATCATTACAATACCTCCAACAGCTTCTCCCTTACCATTACGCGTAAAGGCGCCATATCGAATAGCACTACCGTATTGAACAGTAGCTACGTCACGTACATAAACAGGATGGCCATTAATCACTTTTACCACCATCTCTTCAATATCTTGTAATGAACGAGCTAATCCTTCACCACGTATATAATTCACCTTGTGGTTTTTTTCAATATAGGCTCCTCCAGTGTTCTGATTATTCTTGTTGACAGCTTCAAAAAGCTCTACCATAGAGACTCCCATGCTACGTAATTGATTGGGATCTACAGCTATTTCATATTGTTTGGTGTAGCCGCCAAAGGAATTTACCTCAACTACACCTGGTGTCATTGCCATTTGTCTTTTAACAATCCATTCTTGAATGCTACGAAGTTCTCTACTGTCGTATTTTTTCTCGTAGCCAGGCGCCACCTCTAATACATATTGATATACCTCTCCGAGTCCTGTACTGATTGGTGCCATAAATGGCTCACCAAAACCAGCAGGAATTTTATCTCCAATCTCTCCCAATGCTTCACCTACTAACTGTCGAGGCAAATAAGTTCCCATGTCATCATCAAAAACGATAGTAACAACAGATAAACCAAATCGTGAGACTGATCGAATCTCATCTACTTTTGGTAAATTAGACATGGCTAGTTCAACTTGATAGGTTACAAATTGCTCAATGTCTTCTGTGCCTAGATTGGGGGCAACTGTAATTACTTGTACCTGATTATTTGAGATATCAGGTGTGGCATCTAGAGGTATGTTTTGCATACTGTAGACACCTCCTATAATTAAGGCTAGTGTCATTAAACCAATAAAGAATTTATTCTTTATTGAAAAATCAATAATTTTATCTATCATTTTCTAATTATTTATGTCTGTATTATTAGTTAACAGACTATATTGTGAATTGTTTACAAAGATATAGATTGTTTGTTGCAAGTTGGTTGCAATAATGCTTAGTGCTATTCTATATGTCTGTTAAAATTATCCTTATCTAATAAATTATCGATAAAATCTATTGGATAGGAAAAAAACGGTTCGTATATTTGCGAACATATAAATACGAAGTAATTAACTAATAATTCTGAGAAATGGAAATTAAAGTATTAGGTACAGGATGTGCAGGATGTAAGGCTTTATATGCTACTGTACAAGAAGCTGTAGCATCTTTAGGTATTGATGCCACTGTAGAAAAAGAAGAAGATATGATGAATATTATGCAATATAATGTGTTGCGATTACCTGCTCTTGTTATAGATGGTAAAGTGGTGTCTAGTGGTAAGCGTTTATCGCTGTCAGAAGTAAAAACAATGTTACAATCTTAAATCCACCTATGACAAAAAAAAGCTATTTGCTAGTAGCTATACTAAGTAGTATGCTACTAGCTTGTTCCGGTGGAAATTCATCGGCAACAAAAGAAAAAACGGACGCTTCCTCCATGTGTTGTAGCTCCAGCGAGTCTAGCCCGTCGGTTACATCTACGGATACTGCTGCTCCAAAACCATCGGATGCTAATGTTTCCGCTCCCGTGGTTGAAGTACTCTATTTCTATGGTAAACAACGTTGTATCACTTGTCGTTCCATAGAAAAATATAGTAGAGAGGTAGTAGAGACACTCTTTAAAGAGCAACTAGCAGCAGGTACCATTGCGTTTAGAACAATTGATAGTTCTAAAAAAGAAAATCAAGAGCTAGTGAATCAATATGAAGTCAGTTTCTCTTCGCTCTTTCTAACCACACACATTGGTGCTAAGGCGAGCAAAATTAACTTGACAAAGTTAGGCTTTGCGTATGCAAAAAATGACCCTGTTATCTTTAAGAAAAAGCTACAAGCTGCTATTGAGCAAGAGCTAAAAAAAGCCGTTTCTAGGTAAAGAAAACAGGTTACACATACCTTTATTGTCCGGATAAGATGAGTCTATCCTATTTTGTAAATTTAAAAACCTTAAAAATGAACACCATGTACCTGGATAGCTTTTTAGCTAGTAGTACCCCTGTTTGGGGCGTCTTTTTACTAGGCTTATTAACCGCCATTAGTCCCTGTCCACTTGCCACTAATATCACCGCCGTAGGTTTTATAAGTAAAGAGATAGAGCATCCGCGACGAATCTTTTGGAATGGCCTATTATATTCCTTTGGTCGCGTTTTCTCTTATATGCTTCTTGGTATTATTGTTATTCCCATTGTTAGAAGTGGCGCCAGTCTATTTCCATTGCAGAAGATGGTGACAAACTATGGTGAATTATTACTCCCACCCGTTCTTTTGTTTATCGGTTTCTTCATGTTGTTTGGCGATAAGCTTCAGCTACCCTCTTGTGGCTTTGGTGGAAACCGAGATAAACTAAAAAAGCGTGGTGGAGTAGGTGCTTTTTTGCTAGGTGCATTGTTTGCTTTAGCCTTCTGTCCTACAAGCGCCTTTCTTTATTTTGGCATGTTGATACCACTTGCAGTAACCAGTAGTGCAGGCTATCTCTATCCCCTTATCTTTGCCATTGGAACAGCCCTGCCCGTTATTGTGGTAGCTTGGATTTTAGCCTATAGCATGTCTAGCCTAGGAACGTTCTATAGTCGCATTCAAATTTTCCAAAAATGGTTCAACCGTATAGTTGCACTTGCGTTTATAGCCGTAGGCCTTTATTATGGTCTAGTTTTTTATGTATAGCATTCCTTCTTTTAGATCCAAAAAAAATATCTATCCGTTATTAAAACAGATAGATATTTTTTTTGTAGAATGCACCATTCTCCTATTTTAGTCGATTGATTGTGCGAAGCATCTCTTGTGCCAATTCTTGATTAGGCTCAATAGAACGCGCTGTATGCAGCTGATTTATAATATACTCTTTCTTAGGACTCCGGATATACCATCCTAAAGCCTCAACGGCCATCATTCTCAATGTCATATCCGCTTTTTCATTAAGCGCCAAGCCGACTATTATTTCTGCATCCATTGTTGTTGGATTATTTCTATAATTACGTAAGTCAATTTTACGCCATTTCATCTCTGCATCCGGATCCAATATTAATGCTATCTTTTTCTTTTTAGATTGTATTAAATGCTCTATTCTAGCAAAATATTTTTGGATGTAGTTATCATTATAAGCACCAAAATTAACCGCTTGATGATTTAGTTCCTTACGCAAAGCCTCTAAATTCATATTGCCCATGTTCATTCTTACCGCAAAGGCTACACGTCTAGACGTTGCATCGTTTAGCATAGCGTTCACAAAACTAGGGATAAGATCATCTGTTCCAACAGCAGCCATATATTTTAAAGATAAGCGTCTCACCATTTCATAGCTATCTAGTGCAGAGACCTTTAACACCTCCACTAATTGGGGAGAATAGCGGCGACTTAACAAATACAAAGCTTCCAAACGAACCACTCCATAGGGCGAGGAGAAATAGGTCTCTTTTAACAATCTATTTACATTAGGATAGTCATTATCTTTTAGCATACGCAGCGCTAGCGATTGAACATCTGGCTTATCACTCTTTAACTGTTTCAGCCAAAAACGATTATCCCTTTTCTTCAAGACAATAGCTGTATTCAAATCCCTTTTCACATTAGGAGCATAGAAACGATAGGTAGGGTCGCCAATAAGATGCGATTCTAGGTAATTCACCAATCGATTCCAACTGCCCACACGTACCCCTAGGTTTAATAGTCCCAGCATCTCATCCGACCATTTATCTTGTAATGTGTTTACCGAATTGCCTTGAACCACTATTGTTTTGCCTTTATTAAAAATATAATTACCAGCCACATAATCCGTTAGATAAAACGAACAATTATAACAAGCATCCAGCACCACTAAGCGTGCATTTGGAGCTATGCTTCTCAAATCGGCCAAATGAATATCTAAAGCTGCATCTTCTATAGAATCCGACTTTTCATACTTATTCTCCACATCCATTGCTTCCTCTAGCCACGCAGCTGAAAAACCATATTCTTTCTTATATCTCGCCACTATCTTTTCTTGCTCCTTTTTCCCCTTTATCTTTGTGCGTAGATATAATTTGATGTTATTAATAGAGGTCGTGATATCACTACCACTTTTATAACCATTGATATACTGTACACTAGGAGAACCATGGTGATGAAGCAACATAATATCTAAATTCGGATTACAAACCTCATTTAAGATATACGATTTCATGGGCCATATCGACTCTGCATCCATAAACTTAATGTAGTGGTTGGGATAAAATAGTTGTGGAAATTGTTCTCTTAGCGCCACCTGTTCTCCAGACCATGCCACTTTAGATTCCGAATTATAGCCATGCCCACGCGCCATTGTAAAATGGTCAATGCTGTTTTTGGTATGCTTTGTGCGTTCTTCCACCACCTTGTTAAGATAATCTTTAACCTGTTGATGTGGCGAGACCTTTCCTTTTTGAATAGGGCGAATACGTGCTGTATAGATATCCGAATTTAAAGTTTGAGGAGAATCCGCACGTAGTGAGAAATAGAAATAGCTCGGTGTCTTTTCATCTTGCTTTAAAAAATCAAATTTTAAATCAAAATCATCGTAGTATCTATCCGATGGAATACTAGAACGCTTCCAATCTCTGCGTTGATTCATTTTGAAAGCAGACGACAGGTGTTGCGCATCTCTCAGCATCGCAATAGGAATGTCGCCTATAAAAACAGCTCCCTCCAAAGGCGATTTCTGTTGATATA
>JAQWAN010000006.1 GCA_028707655.1 Bacteroidaceae bacterium | reverse complement strand
CTGATAGCATGATTTTTCAAACCGAAAATCAACTAAAAGAGTTAGGTGAGAAACTTTCTGCAGATAAAAAAGCTCCTATCGAAGCTGCTTTAGCTAAATTAAAAGAGGCACATAAAGCACAAGAACTAGAGGCAATAGATACAGCTATGGCTGAATTGAATACAGCTTTCCAAGCTGCTTCTGCTGAGATGTATGCACAAAGTGGAGCGCAACCAGGTGCTCAACCAGATGCACAACCAGGCGCTGATGCAACAAACAATCAACAAGATGATACTATTCAAGATGCAGATTTTGAAGAGGTGAAATAGTTGTGTAACACAATAAAAATGAAGGGCAAGACTTTTTAAAAAGTCTTGCCCTTTTTTTTTGAACGTGCTATTTACATCTTTTGTTGAATAAAAGGGGTAAATCGTATTTTCTATGCAAAAATAATCTGTTTGTTAATAAAGTTTGTATATTTACAATCCTACCGCGTATTTAATGAACTGAGAGAAGAGAGAAAATAGAAGAAATAATCCGAAGAGACCATGTTTACCGACAAAGACAATACAAAGAAATTATTAGATGCTATGAGTGACCTATTATTTGTAATAGATTTAAATGGTATTATAATGGAGGTAAACACAGCATGTAGAAGCACATTAGGTTATACGTACAATGAATTAATAGGTAAACCCATTTCCTTTTTATACACTCAAAAAGATAAAAAAGAGATTCTTCATCTTATATCTGAAATAAACGATGGTGTCTGTAACAGTTATTCTCTTCCATTTTATACAAAAGCAAAGCAATTAGTCTTTGTCGAAACAAAAATTTATCATGATAAGTGGGGGGGACGAGATGTTATAATCGGAGTTAGTCAAAAACTAGCAGCATCAACATTGGAAAATGAGAAGTTCTATGAAGTGTTTGATAATAATCAGGCAATGATGACTATCTCAGAGATTGAAACGGGTATCTTCTTGGATGCAAATAAACAGTTCTTGTCCTTCTTTGGCTTCGAGAAAAATGAAATAATAGGGAAATCAGCCAAAGAGCTAAATTTGTTTGCTGATTATAAGGAACGAAGTCGAGTTGTGAAATCGATAAGACAAACGGGCCGTGTATCCAATAAAGCAATTAAGGTTAGAACAAGAGAGGGTAAAGAGCTCATTTGTTTATTTTCTTTTTCTGTTATCAAGATTCGCTCTCTTTCCTATTCGCTAATCTCAGCAATTGATATAACGGAACAAAAAAAGGCTGAAGAGAAATTAGAGCACAGCTACACGCATCAGAAATTATTGTCCGATGTTTCGATGACCTTTTTATCCCTCGATCATTTTCACGAAAAGATTATTCAGATATTAAAGCTTTTGGGTACGCATACCGATGTAAGTAGGGTATATATCTTTGAGGATAGTAAAGATGGGACTCAAACGAGCAACACCTATGAATGGCGTAATGAGAATATTAGTAAGCAGATGGATGACTTACAAAACGTCTCTTATAAAGCGTTTCCTTCATGGAAAAAGATTTTACGCGAGGAGGGCCAAATCTTTTCAACAGATATTCAAAAGTTGCCTGCAGATATTGTTGCTATTCTAGAGCCACAAGGCATTAAATCTATCTTATCTTTTCCTCTGTATGTTCAGAACCGTTTTGTTGGCTTTGTTGGTTTTGATGAATGTAACATGTATAAGTCTTGGGAACAAGAGGATGTAGATCTATTGCGTTTTGTATCTACCATTATCTCTACAGCTTTTGAACGGCATAAATTTCAAAAACAATTGTATGAAAGTGAGTTGCGTAAAACCCTCGCTCTTGAAAATACTGGAGCTGGTTTATGGGATTGGAATATCAAAACTGGTGATGTTTTTTTTAGTTCTACTTGGTGCGAGATGTTGGGCTATACACAAGATGAAATTGAACCAAGAGAAAGCTCCTGGGAACGATTAGTACATCCAGATGATAAAAGTAGAATTGATAAAGTGTTAAAAGCACATTTTTCTGGAGAAACAGAAGTCTATGAAACTACGCATCGTGTTTTAACGAAATCTGGTGAATGGAAATGGATTCTTGATAAAGGCAAAGTGGTGGATTATGATAGTGAGAATAATCCTTTAAGAGCTGTTGGTACGCGCATCGACCTTGATTATCAGAAAAAAAGTGAGGAACAACTAAAACAGCTTAATGCCACAAAAGATAAGTTCTTTTCTATTATTGCACACGATTTACGTGGACCAATTGGGTCTATGATGCAGATTGCGGAGCTGCTTTCCGAGAAAGATAGTTTAAATGAAGAAGATTTGGATAATTTTCTGCATACCCAGAAAGAATTATCAGCAAACACCTTTCAATTATTGGAAAATTTGTTGAATTGGGCAAGATATAATCGCAACCAGATGCAGTTTAATCCTCAGAAAATTAATCTTAATAAGATAATAAAAGAGAATAAAATTAGTGTACGCTTTCAGGCAAAACAGAAGAATATTACGGTGATTACCGATTTTAGAGAAACCTTTGAAGCGTTTGCAGATGAAGATATGGTGAAGCTTATCATTCGGAATCTGCTGTCTAATGCTCTTAAGTTTACCAATATAGGTGGCACTGTGAAGATTGATATACAAAAGAAGCCAGATGCTCTCGAGATAAGAGTAGCCGATTCTGGTGCAGGTATATCTTCGGAAAATATACAAAAAGTGTTGTCGGATAACGATTTCTTTTCTACAAAAGGTACTAACAATGAGAAGGGTACAGGGTTAGGCTTGAAATTGTGTAAGAGTTATATTACCCAAAACAGAGGGACTTTTAATATTCAGAGCGAATTAAATGTTGGCTCCGTGTTCTCTTTTACCCTACCGCTTGTTAATGGTCAATTAGATTCTCTTACATAGGGACTGTGACTTGTTTAAAGGAGGGAGAAGCGTCTCCTCTTTTGATTCGTCGACGTTTAATCGCTCTAGTGATTAACCGATTCCGGTGTTCAATAAAATGTTGTTTTGAAGAGACCTTTCACGTGTAGTTTGTTCTGAAGAGAGCTGGTTCTTAATTCATTTCTTTTTTCTAAAAGAAGATAGAGTAATGCCTTGATGCACCTTGTTATACAAGTGTATTGTTGTTTTTTTTTGAAAAAAAGTAGAATTGTGAGTGAACTTGTTGTTTTTCCTGTTTCCTGTATAGAAAACTAATCAAAAATTTGTTCAATTGCCGTAATTGTAGCACTTTTGTAGTGAAAAAGATAGCTATGTAGATAATCTTGAAATAACGAGGTCATGAGCAGTGGTAAATTAGAGCATAAGGATGAAAATGGAAAATTACGATATAATTTTCATGTCTCTCAGAAGGAGTCATTTGCCTATGCTTCTAAAATAAGCACTAAGCAAGAAAAGACCATTTACCACATTGTTTTATCAGAAGTCGTTTTAAATCAGCGTTATAGAAGAGCCGATTGCACTAGTTCTAATCTAGCAAAAGAGTTTGGTTTGAATACGAGCAATATTTCAGCCGTGCTACGTAAGCGGTTTGGAAAAACACTTCCAGAATTGGTAAATGAATGTCGTATCAAAGATGCTATCACCATTTTACAGGATAAACGTTTTGATAAAACAAGTGCTGCACAAGTTGGCCTAACCGTTGGCTTTGGTAATCGGCAGACTTTTTATGCCTCCTTCTATAAATTCTTGGGTGTGAGTCCTGCTTTATATCGTAAGTTGTATGCTCAAGGAGACGCTCCTATTTTAAATTCTATCATGGCTTCAAAAACCGAATAAAAATAATGAAAGAGAAATTAATGGTAACCGTTAAACGTTCGTTGTTGTCTAGACCGGGTGCTCTCTCATCTGAAGATAAGGCTGATAATGCGCCATTTAAATATGTTGCCGAACAATTTGCCGATTTGCAATTGTTAAGATATCAAGTACCTGGTTTTGAACAGCTCTCTTTGCAGCAAAAAAAGTTGATTTATAATCTATCGCAAGCTGCATTAGAGGGAAGAGATATCATCTACGACCAAAATGGTCGGTATAATCTGGTTATTCGTCGCCTATTAGAAGCTGTGTATATACACTTTAAAGGTGATCGCACTACTGAGAATTTTAAAAACTTAGAAATCTATTTGAAGCGCGTATGGTTTTCAAATGGTATTCATCATCATTATGCTACCGATAAGTTTGTTCCAGGGTTTACACCCGATTTCCTAGCGCAACAGTTGCATGCAATAGATGCTGCTTTACTGCCTTTAGAAAGGGGACAAACCGTTGATGCTTTTTGTGCGGAGATATTGCCTGTGCTTTTTGATCCTACGCTTTTTGCTAAACGGGTGAATCAGGCCAATGGCGAAGATGTTATTCTTACCTCTGCTTGTAACTATTATGCAGGGGTTACGCAACAAGAAGCAGAAGATTTCTATGCTGCTATGAAAAATCCTACGGATGCATCTCCTGTTATGTATGGCATGAACAGTCGACTAGTAAAAGAGGATGGCAAATTAGTAGAATATAAATGGGTGGCAGATGGCTTGTATGGAAAAGCAATCCAACGTATTCTTTTTTGGTTGCAGAAAGCAAAAGAAAATGTCGAAAACGATTCACAAAAAGAGGTGATCGACCAATTGATTCTCTTCTATCAGACAGGTGACTTGAGTGTGTTCGATGCCTATAGCATTGCTTGGGTAAAAGATGTGCACTCTCGTGTTGATTTTGTTAATGGATTTATTGAGAGTTACGGCGACCCTTTAGGCTTAAAGTCAAGTTGGGAATCGATTGTTAATTTTAAAGATATAGAGGCTACTAAGCGTACGGAACTTATCAGTTCTAATGCGCAGTGGTTTGAACAAAACTCTCCCGTTGCTGCACCATTTAAAAAAGAAAAAGTAAAGGGAGTAACGGCTAAGGTTATTACTGCCGCCATTTTATCAGGCGATTTGTCTCCCGCTACTGCCATCGGCATAAACCTGCCCAATTCCAATTGGATACGTGCAGAATATGGTTCTAAATCGGTAAGTATCGGTAATCTAACCAATGCCTATCACGAAGCGGGAAAAGGCGATGGCTTCTTAGAAGAATTTGTGTATAGCGATGTGGAACGCCATTTAATCAAACAGTATGGTGCTATAGTCGATAATTTACATACCGATTTGCACGAGTGTTTAGGTCATGGGTCTGGCAAGTTACTTCCCGGAGTAGACCCAGACGCATTAAAAACCTATGGAGCAACCATAGAAGAGGCAAGAGCCGATTTATTTGGACTCTATTATTTGCCAGATGCTCGTTTAGTTGAACTGGGATTAACACCCACAGCAGATGCTTATAAAGCTGAATATTACACGTTCATGATGAACGGATTAATGACACAGCTAACACGTATAAAGATTGGTCAGCAGATAGAGGAGTCGCATATGCGCGATCGTCAATTGATAGCCCGCTGGGTGTTTACTAAGGGAGCAGCCGACCAGGTAGTAGAGCTGAAAAAGAGAGAGGGAAAGAGCTATGTAGTAATCAATGATTACCAGAAATTACGCACTCTTTTTGGTGAATTCTTGGCCGAAATACAACGTGTTAAATCGGAAGGCGATTTAGATACAGCTCGTCAATTGGTAGAACATTATGCTATTGCTGTAAACCCAGTACTCCATCAAGAGGTGGTGGAACGCTATGAACAGCTACATCTTGTTCCCTATAAAGGATTTATCAATCCTGTATATACACCCGTAAAAAATGAAAAGGGCGAGATTGTAGATGTTACTATCTCATATGCGGAAACCTATAGCGAACAGATGTTAAGATATAGTAGAGATTATTCAAACTTACCTAGTAGAAATTAATTATAAGGAGAGGCGACCTGTTGTTTTCTCTCTAGTTAGTACAATATGGATATAAACGAGGAAATAAAAGTTATTAAAACGGAACTACGACTATCAATGAATGGCGTAGTGTCGCAGAGTATGCGAGAAAAAGGTCTCAGTTATAGATTGAACTTTGGACTCCTCTTGCCACAGATAAAGCAGATTGCTGCAAAGCATACGCCCAACCATGATTTAGCACAAGCACTTTGGAAAACCGATATACGTGAGTGTATGTTGATGGCAGGTATGTTGCAGCCCATAGAGACGTTCTATCCTGAGATAGCAACTATATGGATGGATGCCATTCCCTATGTTGAGGTGGCTGAGGTATTGTGTATGACTCTTTTCCAAAAACTACCTTACGCTTCTGAGAAAGCTTTTGAATGGATTGCTGAGGACCGTTTTTATTATCAATTGTGTGGATTCTTGGTGTTGAACCGCCTTTTCTTACGTGGGGATATACTTAATGAACGCTCAGCTAATGAATTTTTAGATCATGCAATAGCCAATTTACCAACATCCGAAATACAGTTGCGACGAGTGGTAGCTACTGCTATTAAGAATTTTGCACAACAATCGCCTGCGCAAGCAGAACAAGTGAAGGAGCTGCTATTGTTGAAAAAAGACACTTTCTCAGATGATGTACAATCGTATATTGAAGGAATAGTAGAAGTGTCCGATTTTTTTGATTAAAGGATAAAAAGCGCTTCAAGAGAGATATGCCACAGCCCAAAGATATAGAAACAGCCAAGCAGTTATTTGCCGATTATCTTAGCAATAATAAATTGCGTAAGACACCGGAGAGATATGCTATTTTATCTGCTGTTTATACTATCAATGCGCCTTTTGATGTGGAGCGTTTATATCTTGAAATGGAGCAGCAACATTTTCGAGTGAGCCATGCTACCATCTATAATACAATACAGCTATTAATAGATGCTAAGCTTTTAGTAAAGCATTTATTGAAAAATAAAGATTTATACGAGGCAGCTTTTCATTTGAAGACAAAGCATTATCTAGTTTGTACAGAGTGTGGGTCGGTACGAGAAATGACGGACAAATTAGTACAAACAAATATTGAAAATTCCAAGATGGGACGCTTTCAGATGTCCCATTATTCCTTATATATATATGGCGAATGTAGTCGCTGTCGGTATGCTAAAAATAGAAAAAGGTCTAACAAAAATAAACAAAAATAAAGTAAGATGAAAGTAGATGTTCTTTTAGGATTACAGTGGGGAGACGAAGGTAAAGGTAAAGTTGTGGATGTGTTAACACCCAATTACGATGTGGTGGCACGTTTTCAAGGCGGTCCTAATGCTGGTCATACCTTAGAGTTTGAGGGAGAGAAATATGTAGTAAGGTCTATTCCTTCTGGTATTTTTCAAGGCGATAAAATAAATATCATAGGAAATGGTGTAGTTCTCGATCCTTCGTTGTTTAAAGCTGAGGCTATGGGTTTAGAGAAATCGGGTCACGAGTTGAAAAACAAAATTGTTATTTCAAAAAAGGCACATCTTATCTTGCCTACACATCGTTTGTTGGATGCAGCCTACGAAGCTGCAAAAGGAGATGCTAAAGTGGGTACTACAGGAAAAGGAATAGGACCAACTTATGCCGATAAAACCAGTCGTACAGGTTTACGAGTTGGAGATATCTTAGATCACTTTGAAGAAAAATATGCACAAGTCAAAGCACGTCATATACAGTTGTTAAACGATTTGCATTTTAAATTTGATTTAACTGCGCTTGAAGCAGAATGGTTATCTGCCATTGAATATCTAAAAGAGTTCCAATTAGTAGATAGCGAACATCTGGTTAATGAACTCCTAAACGACAACAAAAGTGTTTTATGCGAAGGAGCACAAGGAACTATGTTAGATGTAGATTTTGGTTCATATCCATTTGTAACCTCTTCTAATACCATTTGTGCTGGTGCTTGTGTAGGATTGGGTATTGCTCCTAATCGTATTGGCGAAGTGTTTGGTATCATGAAAGCCTATTGTACGCGTGTGGGTAGTGGACCCTTCCCAACAGAACTATTTGATGAAGTAGGTGCTACTCTTCGCGATTTAGGTCATGAATATGGTGCTGTAACGGGTCGTGAACGTCGTTGTGGCTGGATTGATTTAGTTGCTTTACGTTATTCTATCATGTTAAATGGCGTAACACAACTTATTATGATGAAGAGTGATGTGTTAGACACTTTTGAAACAATCAAAGCTTGTGTTGCCTATACCGTTAATGGTGTAGAGACCGAAAAATTCCCCTTCAATGTGGAGCATGGTGTAGATCCCGTTTATGTGGAACTAGATGGTTGGAAAACAGATATGACCAAGATGCAATCGGAAGATGAATTCCCTGAAGAATTTAATAATTATGTTTCTTTCTTGGAGAAGGAGTTACAAGTGCCTATCACGATTATCTCTGTAGGTCCCGACCGTGCTCAAACGATTGTACGTTGTCAAGACTAAAAAATAACTAAAAATAGATATTTAGAAGCTTTTATCTAGTTAATTTACTATTTTGGCAAGTGTTTTGTTCTTAACTTATTAACTAAAAATAAAAAGATATGATATTACCCGGTAGTTGGATCCTTTTCATAGGAATAGCCCTTGTTAGTTATTTAGTACAATCGAGTCTGAAGCGTAAGTTTAAGAAATACTCTAAGATTCCTTTAGGCAATGGAATGACTGGCGCAGATGTTGCCCGTAAGATGTTAAACGATAATGGCATTTACGATGTCACTGTTGTGAGCACACCTGGCATGCTAACCGACCACTACAATCCTGCCAATAAGACCGTAAATTTAAGTCAAGGCGTTTTTGCCAGCGATAGTATTGCTGCAGCAGCAGTGGCAGCGCACGAGTGTGGCCATGCTGTTCAACATGCTAAGCTGTATGCTCCCTTAACACTGCGTACAACCTTAGTACCTATTGTACAATACTCCTCCTCTATCATGACATGGGTCTTGCTAGGAGGTATACTCCTGATGAATAGTTTTCCACAATTATTGCTTATTGGTATTATTTTATTTGCTACTACAACCCTCTTTAGTTTTGTAACCTTGCCTGTAGAGATAAATGCAAGCAAACGTGCTTTAGTATGGTTGAGTAGTGCAGGTGTTACCAATAGTTTTAATCACGCAAAGGCAGAAGATGCCTTACGATCGGCAGCATATACCTACGTTGTAGCTGCTTTAGGATCATTAGCAACACTGTTTTATTATATTTCCCTATACATGGGAAACAGAAATTAATCTTATATAGAGCAAGCTTTTGCTTGTTCTGACACCTAAAAATAGAGGTAAGTTGCATGGAATTATTCGGTTCCAATAGCTTATCTCTATTTTTTCTTGTAAATTTGCAACTTATTAGATAGTACAACAATTATGGCAACAAAACCAAGAATACCGAAAGGAACGAGAGATTTCTCGCCAATTGAGATGGCAAAACGTAATTATATATTCAACACGATTCGTGCTGTCTATCATTTATACGGTTTTCAACAGATTGAGACTCCCGCTATGGAAAATTTATCCACATTAATGGGTAAATATGGGGATGAAGGAGATAAACTATTATTTAAGATACAAGACTCAGGTAATTATTTCTCTAAACTTACGGACGAGGAGCTTTTATCGCGTGATGCCCTAAAGCTCGCCTCTAAATTTTGTGAAAAGGGATTGCGTTACGATTTAACGGTTCCCTTTGCGCGTTATGTAGTGATGCATAGAGAGGAAATAAACTTTCCTTTCAAACGCTACCAGATACAACCCGTTTGGCGAGCAGACCGTCCACAAAGAGGTCGTTATCGTGAGTTTTATCAATGCGATGCCGATGTTGTTGGTAGCGATTCTTTGTTAAACGAAGCTGAGTTGATGCTTATTATCGATGAGGTGTTTAGACGCTTTGGCATTGAGGTATGTATCAAAATCAATAATCGTAAAATACTCTCTGGTCTTGCAGAGGTCGTTGGACAGCAAGATAAAATTGTAGATATCACCGTAGCTATTGATAAGTTAGATAAGATTGGTCTTGCCAATGTAAATGCAGAGTTAGCTTCGAAAGGAATACCCCAAGAAGCTATTGATAAACTCCAACCTATCGTGTTGTTAAGTGGAACCAATGAGGAGAAATTGGCTGTGCTTAAGGAATTTCTTCAAAACAGTGAGATTGGACGCAAAGGAATTGAAGAGTTAGAGTCTATTTTTCAATCCATTCAATTGATGGGACTCGTGAATACATTAGAACTCGATTTAACTTTAGCGCGTGGCCTAAACTATTATACAGGAGCTATTTTCGAAGTAAAAGCGATTGGTGTTGAGATGGGTAGCATCACTGGAGGTGGTCGATATGACAATCTAACCGGTGTCTTTGGTATGCCTGGTGTATCGGGCGTTGGTATTTCTTTTGGTGCAGATCGTATTTTCGATGTGTTAAACCAATTGGAACTATATCCCAAAGAAGCTGTAAATGGCACACAACTGCTCTTCGTTAATTTTGGAGAGAAAGAAACGGCTTACTGTTTACCCTTCTTAAAGAAATTGCGTGAAGCGGGTATCCGTACAGAGATGTATCCCGATGCTATAAAGATGAAAAAGCAAATGATGTATGCCAATAAACTGGCTATTCCCTATGTGGCCTTAGTAGGCGAAAAAGAGATAAGCAGCAATAGCGTGCTGTTAAAAGACATGACCACTGGCGAGCAATCGGCCGTATTAATTGATGAGCTGATTCAAAAAATCCAGTAATTTTATACTAAACTGTCTTTTTGCTAAAAAAAACAGATAAAAGCCATTTTTCTATCAAGAAGAATGGCTTTTTTATGAAAACACCTGCAAAATAGTTTGCTTTGTTCACTTTTATTCGTTATTTTCGAGGAAACAAAAGATTTATTTATTATGGAGATTAAACAGTATATTAGCGAAAATGAATCTCGGTTTTTAGATGAGCTATTTAGTCTGATTCGAATACCGAGTATTAGTGCTGAGGAGAAGCACAAAGGAGATATGCAGCGTTGTGCAGAACGCTGGAAAGAGTTGTTACTGCAAGCTGGTGTAGATAGAGCAGAGGTTATGCCATCTGCCGGTAATCCAATGGTATTTGCAGAAAAAATAATTGACCCTTCGGCTACCACCGTAATGGTGTATGCCCACTATGATGTTATGCCCGTTGATCCCATTGAAAAATGGGCTTCTAATCCTTTTGAGCCAGAGGTTCGAGAGGACAAAATTTTTGCCAGAGGAGCAGACGACGATAAAGGACAATCGTTTATTCAAGTCAAAGCCTTTGAGTATCTAGTGAAGAACAACCTATTAAAATATAATGTAAAATTTATTTTCGAAGGAGAAGAGGAGATTGGATCTATTCATTTACCCGATTTCTGTCGTGCGCATAAAGAGATGTTGCAAGCCGATGTTATTCTAGTTTCCGATACCAGCATGATTGCCGAAAATGTTCCCTCTATCACCACCGGATTGCGTGGATTAGCGTATTGGGAAGTTGAAGTCACCGGACCTAATCGTGACCTTCACTCCGGTCATTTTGGCGGTGCTGTGGCCAATCCTATCAATACACTTTGTCAAATGCTATCGGAAGTGGTAGACGAAGATAGAAAAATCACCATACCTCATTTCTATGATGATGTAAAAGAGCTCTCTGAACAAGAAGACGAGATGATGTCTAGTATCCCACTCAATGAGATACTTTACAAGCGTGCTATTGGTGTTGACGATTTGCAGGGAGAAACGGGCTACTCTACAGTTAAAAGAGCAAGCTGTCGTCCATCCTTTGATATCTGTGGCATCTGGGGCGGGCATACTGGCGAAGGAGCAAAGACAGTGATTCCTTCAAAAGCATATGCCAAAGTTTCTTGTAGACTAGTGCCTAATCAAGATTATAAAAAGATTACACAAGATTTTATTCGTTATATGAAATTGATTGCTCCGCTAGCTGTAAAAGTAAAGGTTACCCCATTGCATGGTGGAAAAGGATATGTATGTCCTATCGACTTACCCGCTTATAAAGCGGCTGAAGTAGGCTTTTTGAAAGCTTTCCATAAAGCACCCTTAGCTGTTCGCCGAGGAGGTAGTATACCTGTTATTGCAGAGTTCGAAGAGATTTTTGGCACTAAAACCATCTTAATGGGCTTTGGCGTTGAGTCGGATGCCATCCATTCACCAAACGAAAATTTCCCACTCAGTTTAATGCGTAAAGGCATTGAAGCTGTTGTTGCTTTTTACCAAGAAGAGTTTTAAAGAATAGATTGAAGGGGGCTACTTTCATTCGTTACGAGTTGTTGTATGCTGTATGCGAATGAGAGTAGCCTTTTTTGATGCTCTTTTTTTATATCGGATGCAGCTGTTAGCTCTTCATCCGTTCTTAGCTCCAACGCCTATAATTGTTTGTTTCTAAATTCAGAGGGCAGTTGTTGCATCTTTCGAAGGAAGAACTTCGTAAAATAGGACTGACTGTAAAAATTCAATTCGTCAGAAATGCTGCTGATTGTACGGTTCGTTTGACTTAATAAAACTTTGGCTTCTATAATAAGGTTGTCATCTATCCAATCTCTTGGCGTTTTTCTGCTAATTGCCGTGCAGAGAGTAGATAAATACTTGGGAGATATACAGAGTTGTGAGGCATAAAAGCTAACCCTGTGCTCCTTTTTGTAGTGTTTTACTAATAGCTCAAGAAATTGATTGAAAAGCTGTTCCTTTCGGTAAGACGCCTTTTTAGAATTCTGTATCTGTTTGGGGCTAACAATACCTACTACTTCATAGAATAAGCCAATAATATACGACTGGATTGTTTCCGTGTAAAAAGTCTCATTATGAAATTCTAATTTGTCTTTTATAAACTGACAGGTCTGAATCACACTGTTCTTTTCTCTTACAGTGAGCACCGTAACAGGGTTGTGCTGTGCATACATTAAGGCCGCTATTTTTTTCTGCGAATTGATTATTGCCTGGTTGATAAAAGCTTCATTTACTGTCATAATAATTGCACGAAAATCGTCCGTTTTATTCAGCAACTCGCTGGTTTGAAAAGAGGTGATAAGTAGTAAATCATTACTAGAAAAGGTGAACGATTCAAAATCAATAAGTAAATTAGCTGTCCCATTTAGACAAATAGCCATCAGTGCATTCGATTTATTTTCTTTGTAAAAAGAATTAATTCCCTGTACGATATCATCTGAAAAATAGATGTTTTGTGTGGTAAAAGTAGAGGGCGTTTCTTGTTTTCGCATTGTTTTATTTTTTACAAGTAATTGGCTCATAGTTAATATATAACCTTATTCGCAAATGTACGTTATATTTTCCCGTTTTAAAAGAAAAATAGGGATTTATGAACAATTTTGAGGAAAAAAGTGCTAATAGTTATTGACGTAATAGCTATATATTTGTGCCGTAATTAAAGAGTGTAAATTTGAAATATGAGATATAAAGTATGAAGTTAACAAATTATGTAAGCTTATTCTTACTGTTACTAACAGTAGGATGCACAGAAAAAAAAGAAGAGAAAGCGCGTGTTGTTCCTGTAAAAACAGAAACGATGGTAAAGAACAGCTCATCTAACGTAAAGCAGTACATTGGTACGATTGAAGAATCGAATGCTGCTTTATTAAGTTTTCAAGTGATGGGTAATGTAGAACGCGTGTTGGTAGATGAAGGCGACGTAGTTAAAAAAGGCAACGTGATTGCTCGTTTAGATAGAGCAAATTTGGAACAAGCTCATGCTGCTGCAGCAGCTATCTTATATCAAGCAAAAGATGGCTACGACCGAATGAAAAAACTCTATGAAAGCAAAAGTATTGCTGCTATACGTTGGATAGATGTAGAAACCTCTTACAAAAAAGCTGTTGCAGCAGAAAAAGTTGCAAAACGTAATTTGGAGGATGCTGTTTTACGTGCTCCGTTTAATGGCATTATCGGCAAAAAGTTTATTGAGGTAGGCGAGAATGTTGTTATTGGACAACGTGCTTTTACCCTATTGCAAATCAAATCGGTGAATGTGTTGATCTCTGTTCCCGAAAATGAAATAACCTCTTTAAACACGCAGCAGGCTACCGTTCGTGTTGGTGCACTTCAACAACAAGAATTTGTGGGCGTTATCAGTCGTAAAGGCATCGTAGCCAATCGTCTATCGCATATGTATGAGGCAAAGATAGCACTTGCCAATCCCGATTTAAAATTACTTCCCGGCATGGTATGTAATGTCACCGTAGCCCTTACCCCCGAGTTAAATGCTTATGTGTTACCCAACCGAGCTGTGCAACTTAATTATGACGGTTCACATTTTGTGTGGGTGGTTGTAAACAATAGAGCAAAGAGGCTTCCTGTAGAGGTAGGCGATCTTACTGAGGATGGTTTATTGATTACCAAAGGTCTTCAAGACGGTGATCATGTGATTGTTAAGGGATATCAGAAAGTTAGTGAAAACATGCAAGTGGAGGTACTATGAAAGCAAGTAAAGGAATTATAGAGTGGACAATGCGCTACTATCAGATAACGCTTTTAATGATCTTCCTTTCGGTTGTACTCGGTATCTTTGGCTTAGGGGATATGTCAAAACAGGAGTTCCCCGAATTCACTGTACGTCAAGGATTAGTGGTTGGTGTATATCCAGGAGCCACATCGGAAGAAGCAGAAGAGCAACTAGCTAAGCCATTAGAGCGTTACCTATTCACCTTTAAGGAGGTAAAACGAGAAGATACCTATTCTATTTCTAAGAATGGAATGGTGATTGTTATGGTAGAGTTAAATGACAATGTAAACAATAAAGACGAGGTATGGTCGAAAATCAAGTTGGGATTACAAACCTTTAAAATGAGTTTACCCTCCGGCGTTTTGGCTTTAATAGCTAAAGATGATTTTGGAGATACCTCTGCACTGTTGGTTACCTTAGAATCGAAAGACAAGACCTATAGAGAGTTAAAGACCTATCTTGAAACATTAGAAGATAGATTATTAACCATCCCCTCGGTCTCTAATTTACGTAGTTATGGTTTGCAAAACGAAGAAATTTCTATCTTTTTAGATAAAGATAAATTAGCGCTTTACAATATTGACTACCGAACACTCATGACCACCCTGTTTGCACAATATTATAGCACCTCTGGGGGTATTGTTGAATCGGCAGATGTGAATGCACCCATTCATATCTCTACTGTTTTTGCTTCAGAGAAAGAGGTAGGGAGTCAGATCGTTTTATCCGATAAACAGGGGAATGTGGTTCGTCTACGCGATGTAGCTAAGATTGTTCGTCGTTATCCCTCTCCCACGAGTTATATAACCAATAATGGTGTAAAATCTATTCTGCTTTCTATGGAGATGCAGCAAGGTAATAACATTGTGCAGTATGGTGAGGAGGTAGAAAAGGTGTTGAAAACGTTTGAAGCAGAACTACCCAGTAGTGTTTCTATACAGCGTATAGCCGATCAACCCAAAGTGGTAGGGGAGTCTGTTTCCTCTTTCTTAACCGACCTTTTTGTCTCTATCTTAGTGGTTATCTTAGTGCTGATGGTTCTGTTTCCATTTAAATCGGCCATTGTTGCTGCAACATCTATCCCTATCAGTATTTTTATCTCTTTAGGTATGATGTATATTATTGGAATACCCCTTAACACAGTTACACTAGCTGCATTAATTGTGGTATTAGGAATGATTGTGGATAACTCCATTATTGTGATAGATGGCTATTTAGAGCGATTAGATAATGGTATGTCTCGTTGGCATGCTGCTATATCCAGTGCAAAAGACTATTTTATGTCTATTTTTCTAGCAACACTGTGTATCTGTATTATCTTTTTCCCCTTGCTAGCCACACTCTCTGGTATGTTCTTAGATTTCCTTCAATTCTTTCCATGGACAATAACCATCTCTCTGATGACCTCCTTGCTTATCGCTATGATTTTTATTCCATTATTAGAATATGCCATTATCAAGAAGGGACTACATGCTAAAAAAACAAAAGAGATAAAAGAGGACAAAAAAGAGTCATTTAATATGCTTAATTGGGTGCAAAGTAACTATGAGAAAGCCCTAGGTTGGGTTTTCAAGTTTCCTTGTATCACCATGGGCATAGGTGTTTTATCCGTTGTTATTGCTATCCTTCTATTTATGGATATACCTATACGGATGATGCCAATTGCAGATAGAGATCAATTTGCGGTGGAGATTTATTTACCACAAGGGGCACCTCTCCATCAGACCGAGTTGGTGGCCGATTCGTTGGAGCATATGCTCAAAAAAGATGAACGTGTTGTGTCGGTTACCTCTTTTATGGGTACCTCTTCTCCACGTTTCCAGACCAGCTATGCACCCTATATTAGTGCCGGTAAAAACTATGCACAGTTTATTGTGAATACAACCTCCATATCGTCTACTACCTCTTTCTTAGACGATTACACTAATTTCTACGCTAATTATTTCCCCAATGCCTATGTCAAATTAAAACAATTAGATTACTCGCGTACATCTATTCCAATTGAGATTCGTTTTAAAGGGGATAATCTAGCTCATTTGCAGTTGGCAGCCGACCAGCTGATGAAGAAGATGCGCGCCCTACCTTCTATTAATTGGATACATACTAATTTCTTAGAAAAAGCACCAGGAGTAGCTGTCGATTTAAACACTACCGAGATTGCACGTTTAGGTTTGTCGCGTTCCATGGTGGAGTCGGAATTAGCATTGCACTACGGTGGCGTTTCTTTAGGATCGGTGTGGGAAGGTGATTATGCCTTGCCAATCACGTTACGAAGCATTAAAAAGGAGCAAAAAGACCACCTATCAGATGTAAAAGATGTCTACATCTCTGCTATGATTCCAGGTGTATCTGTTCCCCTTCGTCAAATAGCCACGGTACAACCAGAGTGGAAAGCCAGTCAGGTTATTCGTCGTAATGGTGTACGCTGCATCAGTGTCTTAGCACAGCCTAAGCGTGGTGTGAATGATAATGCAGCCTTTAAAGAGGTGATTGCATTGATGGATAGCGATTTTAAGGCAGCTTTACCAGAGGATGTTACCTACGAAATTGGTGGATCGGTAGAATCGGATAGTCGTTTAATTCCACAAATTGTGAGTGGCTTGATTATCTCTATTGTGATTGTCTTCTTTTTCCTACTCATCCATTATAAAAAGATAGGTTTAGCCATAGCCGCTCTAACTTCTCTTTCTCTCTGTCTGTTTGGTGCTGCTCTAGGATTGTGGGCCCTAAACGTAAGTTTTGGATTAACCTGTATATTGGGTATTATCAGTTTGATTGGTATCATTGTTCGAAATATCATACTGATTTTTGACCATGCACAAGATCTCCGAATCAATGCGCATATATCGGCCAAAGAGGCTGCTATGGATGCAGGAAAAAGACGTATGTTACCTATCTTTTTAACCTCGGCTACCACTGCTGTGGGTGTTGTACCTATGATTCTAAGTGATAGTTCGTTATGGACACCTATGGGAATTGTAATCTTTTTTGGTACCTTCTTTTCCACTATTTTTGTGGTAACTATAGTACCTGTTTTTTATTGGAAAATATTTGGAAATAAATAATTGATATATGAAGACGAAATTAATTATAGCAAGCTGTTTTGTGCTCTTGGCCACTACTGCTACTGCGCAGCAGCAGTATACGCTAGAGCAATGTAAAGAATTAGCTTTAAAAAATAACATCACACTAACCACTAAGCAACTCGATGTGAACCTGTCAAAAGAGCAGCAGAAAGAAGCTTTTACAAACTATTTTCCAACCATTCATGCAACTGGATCTTATCTACAAGCCAATAAAGAGATGCTCGACATGGATATTACTATCCCACAGATGGGTACCTTGCCATTATCTAAGCTTAAAAAGGGAAAAATGGCTGCCATTATGGCAACACAACCCATTTTTGCAGGTGGTAGAATAGTAAATGGAAATAAATTAGCCAAAATAGGTAAAGAAGCGGCAGAGCTCCGACAGAAACTCTCCACCGATGAAACCTTATTGACTACCGAACATCTTTTTTGGCAAATCGTTGATTGTAGAGAGAAATTAAAAACAATTACAGTTATCGAGAAGCAACTAGAACAGATTTATCACGATGTGGACCAAGCCGTTCAGGCTGGTGTCTCCACTCGAAATGATTTGTTGCGTGTGAAATTACGACAACAAGAGATAGCAAGTAATCGCTTAAAAGTAGAGAATGGATTACATACCCTTCAATTAGCTCTTTGTCAGTTTATTGGTATCTCTCCTGCAGGCTTTTCCATTGCTGCTCCCGATATCTCTATGCCGCAATCGCCTGCTGCGCTTTTTGTTGAGGCTCCTCAGGCCGTAGAGATGCGATCTGAGACCCATTTATTAAACAAAAATGTGGCAGCCTTTAAATTGAAAAAGCAGATAGAGATAGGCAAACGCTTACCCTCTGTAGGCGTTAGTGCAGGCTATGTTTACAACGATTTCATGGGAAAAGATCAAAACTTCTTGGTGGGGATGTTGCAGGTAAATATCCCTTTATCCGATTGGTGGGGCGGTTCTCATGCCATTAAGCAGAAAAAAATAGCTTACATACGTGCCAAACTAGAGCGTACAAACAGTCGTGAACAGATGGAAGTACAGGTGGAACAGACCTGGGGCGAGTTGCAAGAGGCTTATAAGCAAGTGTTATTGGGTAAAACATCCATTGCTTCTGCTACAGAGAACATGCGGTTAAACCAAAACTGCTATAAAGCTGGTACCATTCCATTAAGTGAATTGTTAGATGCACAAAGTCTGTTGCAGCAAAGTAAAAATAGTTATTCAGCAGCTTTTACTGCTTATCAAATGAAAAAATATTCCTATTTGAAGGTGACAGCACGTTAATCTAGAACCTTTTTTTTATTACAAGAGGAGCGATATAACCCATCGCTCCTCTTTTTGTTGGTATCTATCCATACTTTTATGGCAGTCCTGTTTTGTTGCCGCTCCTTTTTTACAACAAACACCTAAAATATTAAGCTTAATAGTAGTTAAATTCTTCTCTTTTTACCTATTATGGCATGCTTTTGGTAGTACCATTAATGCCGTTAAGGCATACAATTAAAATATAAACTTAAAATAAATTATTATGAATGTAAAACCTTTAGCAGACAGAGTTTTGATTCTTCCTGCACCAGTGGAAGAGAAAACAATTGGTGGTATCATTATACCAGATACAGCCAAAGAGAAACCTATGAATGGTACTATTGTTGCAGTGGGTCAAGGAACCAAAGAGGAAGAGATGGCACTTAAAGAGGGAGACAAAGTGTTGTATGGCAAATATGCTGGCACGGAGTTAGAGCATGATGGTGTAAAATATTTGATTATGCGTCAAAGTGATGTATTAGCAATTCTTGGATAATAACGTAAAATAAACAATTAAGATTATGGCAAAAGATATATTATTTAATCTCGATGCACGCGACGAGCTTAAAAAAGGCGTAGATAAATTAGCAAATGCAGTTAAAGTAACCCTAGGCCCTAAAGGACGTAATGTTATTATTGAAAAAAAATATGGTGCACCAGCCATCACAAAAGATGGTGTAACGGTAGCCAAAGAGATAGAGTTAAGTGAACCTTTCCAAAACACAGGTGCACAATTGGTTAAATCGGTTGCTTCTAAAACAGGTGATGATGCCGGTGACGGAACAACTACTGCTACTGTATTAGCACAATCTATTATCAATGTAGGTCTGAAGAATGTTACAGCCGGTGCCAATCCAATGGATTTGAAAAGAGGTATTGACAAAGCCGTTGCTAAAGCTGTAGAGATTATTGCTTCTCAAGCAGAGAATGTAGGCGATAACTACGACAAGATTGAGCAGATTGCTACTATCTCCGCTAATAACGACCCAACTATTGGTAAATTGATTACAGATGCTATGCGCAAAGTAACCAAAGATGGTGTAATCACTATTGAAGAAGCCAAAGGAACCAGTACTACAATGGGTGTTGTAGAGGGTATGCAATTTGACCGCGGTTATTTATCTCCCTATTTTGTAACCAATACAGAGAAAATGGAATGCGAAATGGATCATCCTTATATCTTGATCTATGACAAGAAAATTTCTGTATATAAATCCCAAGGACACCATATTTTGTATTCGGCATAAATCCAAGATAATCTAAAAATCGTTCAATTCTCCCATCATGTCCATACTCCATTGATGATAAGACGAGAAAATCATACTCCTGGATTGCATCCCCTGACAAAATATTATGAATATTTTCCATATTGTATGGGAGTATATT
>JAQWAN010000172.1 GCA_028707655.1 Bacteroidaceae bacterium | reverse complement strand
CATTAAAAAGATGTAAATTCATTTTTTATAGAACTCTGTGATTTTACTTATAATAAAGTTAACCTGTTCAGGTGTAAGTTCATAAAACAAAGGCAGCCTAACTAATCGATCTGCATATTTATCTGCAAAAGTTAGCTCCTCACCTTCGTATTTTTCACTGTAATACCTGCTTTTATGTAAGCTCAAATAGTGAAAAACGGCCTGTATATTATGTTTTTTCAAGTATTCAATTAATTGAGTCCTTTCTTCAAGTGAAGAACAAACAAGATAAAACATATGGGCATTATTCGTAGCATAATCAGGTAGTTCTGGTAACTCAATATGGCCTTCTGCAGCCAAATCAATCAACCCCTTTTGATATTGATTCCAAATACCCTTACGCTGTTTTTGAATATCATTAAGGTTTTCAAGTTGTGCATATAGAAAAGCTGAAATAATCTCTGAAGGTAAAAAAGACGATCCTGTATCGACCCAGCCATATTTATTCACTTCTCCTCTAAAAAATTCTGATCTATTGGTTCCTTTTTCCCAAATAATTTCAGCACGTCTAGCAAAACGCTCATCATTTATAACAAGTAAACCTCCCTCCCCTGATATTATATTTTTTGTTTCATGAAAGGAAAAACAACCAAAATGGCCTATTGAGCCTAGTGGCTTCCCTTTATAGTAAGAATCTACTGCTTGGGCTGCATCCTCAACAACAAATAAGTCATATTTATTTGCTATTTCCATAATACGATCCATATCACAAGCCACTCCCGCGTAATGTACTGGAACTATGACCTTGGTTCTTTCTGTTATTAAAGATTCTAGCTTGTCAGCATCTAAATTTGGATTATCAGAGTAACTATCGGCAAATATTATTTTAGCGCCTTCACGAACAAAAGCTAAAGCCGAAGAAACAAAGGTGTAAGAGGGTACAATAACTTCATCTCCCTCTTTTATATCACACAATATCGCAGCCATTTCTAATGCATCTGTACAAGAAGTTGTCATTAAGCAGTGCTTGAAGCCAAAGTTATCACTAAAATACTGTTGACATTTCTTCGTAAACATGCCGTTTCCAGATATTTTTCCAGAAGAGACAGCTTGATACATATAGTGTGCCTCTTTTCCTGTTAAGTAAGGTTTATTAAAAGTAATCATAGCCAAATGTGATATATGTTTGTTATATTTTTTATCTGATATTTATTCTTCTCATAGAAGCTACATGCTTTAACATTCTTATTTTGTGTTGCGACTTCTATGTTACTTATATTATGCAACCGTAACTGCGACTCTAATGAACTTAATAGTTTTGACCCTATTCTCTTGCGCTGTGCTTGAGGGTCAACTCCAATTAAACCAATTACACATGTTTTATCTGTTCTAATAGTGTATGTTAATAGTCCTAGTATTTTATCCCCCTCTTTATAGACTAAAACATCATCAGCTATTTCACCAGAAATAGAACGCTCTAACCAAATAGAGTACATTTGCTGAAACACACTTTCTGAAAAATTAGAATCTGTTTTAAAACGAGAATACTTCCCACTCTCATAAGCTATATTTAATAAAGAACTTGTAACCTCTTTCTTATAGTAGCTCTGTATTGGAATAAGTAGTTCTTCCCTAGCTATCTTTTTAGTTTCAGTAGGAACCTTCTTATTATACACTATTTTTTCATCGGCTAATAAGGCTGTCTTAAAAAGGTTATTATCTAAGGCTATTAACTCATTGCTAAATAGATATATTAATTTATAACCCATAGTTTTTGCTTCACTAACATACTTCTCTAATATTGGACTCATATTAGAGACTCTGCAGTTTGTTAGATCTAACCGCCCAACTGGAAAGCCTAAAAAACTCGTATCCCAGTCTAATTTCTCTATTTTAATTTTACACATCTTATCTATCCGCATACATCTCTTCGTAGTATTTCTCATACTCACCCGAGGTTATGTTATCCATCCACTCTTGGTTCTCTAGGTACCAAGCAACCGTTTTAGCAATACCCTCTTCAAACTGAAGACTTGGCTCCCAACCTAGTTCATTCTTAATCTTTGTAGAGTCTATGGCATAACGAAGGTCATGCCCTGCTCTATCTTTTACATAGGTAATTAAGTTATCGCTGGTTCCTGGAGCATTCCCCAATTGCTCATCGACAGTTTTAATGATTACTTTAATTAAGTCGATGTTAGTCCACTCATTGAATCCACCAATATTATAAGTATCTCTTATTTTTCCTTTGTGAAAAACAAGGTCTATTGCACGAGCATGGTCTACAACATAGAGCCAATCTCTAACATTCTCCCCTTTTCCATAAACAGGAAGAGGTTTCTTGTGACGAATGTTATTAATAAAAAGAGGGATTAGCTTTTCTGGGAACTGATAAGGTCCATAGTTGTTGGAACAGTTACTAATCACAATAGGCATACCGTAAGTGTCGTAATAAGCGCGAACAAAATGGTCGCTACTTGCCTTTGATGCAGAATATGGAGAGTGTGGATCGTAAGGCGTTGTTTCGGTAAACAAAGTTTTATCAAATTCCAATGCACCATAAACCTCATCGGTCGAAACATGGTAAAAAAGTTTGTTTTCCCAATCTCCATCCCAAGTAACACGAGCAGCTTGTAATAAGCTCAATGTTCCCATTACATTGGTTCGTGCAAAAACAAAAGGATCTTTAATGCTACGGTCTACATGACTCTCTGCTGCTAGATGAATAACTCCATCTATTTTATAGGTTTTGAAAACCGCTAGCATTTTTTCGTAATCACAGATATCTGCTTTTACAAAGGTGTAGTTTGGTTTATCTTCAACATCTGTAAGATTCGCCAAGTTACCACAGTAAGTTAACTTATCTAGGTTTATAATGTGATAATCGGGGTATTTGTTTACAAACAGACGCACAACATGCGATCCTATAAATCCTGCTGCCCCAGTAACTAATATCGATCTTTTATAATTCATTGTTCTATCTCTTTTTTGAAGCAAGTTTAAGTAAATGTTGCCCGTACTGATTGTTCTTCATGGGCTCTGCCACCTTTTTAAGTTGTTCGGCAGTAATCCAACCTTTATGAAAGGCTATAGCTTCTAAGCAAGCCACCTTTAACCCTTGACGTTTTTCGATAACCTCAATAAAGGTACTCGCCTCGGACAAAGAGTCGTGTGTTCCTGTATCCAACCAAGCAAATCCACGGCCTAGAAGTTGTACTTTTAGCTCGTTATCTTTTAAGAACTCTTGGTTTACGGAGGTTATCTCCAACTCACCACGATCTGATGGTTTCACGTTTTTTGCTACCTCTATGACTTTATTGGGGTAAAAATAGAGACCAACTACGGCATAGTTAGATTTGGGTTGGGTAGGTTTTTCTTCTAAACTTAAAGCATTCCACGCTTTATCAAATTCCACCACACCGTATCGTTCTGGATCTTCTACCCAGTAACCAAAAATAGTAGCCTTTTTCTCTTCTTTAGCGTTAGTGACAGCTTCTTTTAAACGATCAGAGAAATATCCTCCAAAGAAGATATTATCTCCCAGTACCAGGCACACATCATCATCCCCTATAAACTCTTCTCCGATGAGGAAAGCCTGAGCCAATCCGTCGGGCGAAGGTTGTTCTGCATATTCAAATCGTACACCAAAATCGGATCCATCGCCTAAGAGACGTTGAAACCCTGGTAAATCATGAGGTGTTGAAATGACTAAAATTTCTCGAATCCCCGCCAACATCAAGACAGAGATGGGATAATAAATCATTGGCTTATCAAAGATGGGCAACATCTGTTTGCTTACCCCTTTTGTAATGGGATACAAACGTGTTCCAGATCCTCCTGCCAATACAATGCCTTTCATAATAAATTCTTATTTAAGTTCGTTGTTTCTTTTCTCCTCCTCACCCACGCAGCTGGCATTCGTACCAGGGCCGAACCAAAAAGGTCCAGACGCACCACGAGGTGATATTTATTTTCATATCGAATTAATTCTCCACAAAGTCCTGTGAGGTCGCCCTTGGCTACCTCTACCAAACTGCCTTTGGGGAGTTTTTCGGTTGTTAAGATAACATCTTTTTCGCTAATATCTACCATCATTTTGAAGTTTACCATTTGGTAGTGTGGAATAGGTATGGGCTGGTTCGTTATTCGATCACACACAAAGTTGTAAACGTTAGGAACTTGCCTCACCAAAATCATCTCTTGTTTTGAGATTTTCACAAAAAGTGTACGAGGAATTGGTAACACCTCTTTTTTAACTTTTTTGCCTGCACGCTGGTAGTTACGTGTTAGTATAGGAAGGTAGTGTTCTACTTGCAGGTTTGTGAAATCTTCAACAACCTGCATCTCTGTTTTATTCCGTACGCGAACGGCATACCACCTTCTATTTTCATTTTCCATGCAATTTTGATCTTAGCTAGAAAAGAGTTGATTTGTTAATATAATGTTAAATTCAAAAAGCATACTTAGTTAATACGCTAACTATCAACACCCTCAATCTTTCCTCTTTTTTAGGGGTAGACATAGCTACGCTCTTCGAGAATAAAGGGTTTTCCTTTTAATTCTACGTAAAAACCATTTCATTTTAGTTTTATATATTTATAAATCTTAAATATGGTTTTTATTTCCACTAAAAAAGCGATGCAAATATAATCCAATCAATCGGGTTATCCAAATATTTTCTACACCACAATGGCTAAAACGCATATTTATTGAAAAAGTTTCCATTTTTGTTTGTTTATTTTTTGTATGTCTTCAAACTAATGTTCACCAGTAGGTGTTAAGTGTTTTGGTTTTTAAACATAGTAAAATAGTTTCATATTTTCGGTTTTTCAAGTCCTCATTATTTAATGGGAGGACATTTAAAAACAAA
>JAQWAN010000171.1 GCA_028707655.1 Bacteroidaceae bacterium | reverse complement strand
ATCCTATGGCTTTGAAATATGCCGATGATGCAACCGCAACCGATGCTCCTTCGATTGCTTATGCTACTGTTTATCCTCTTTCTATGTTTCTCCGCGTTTTAATAGCTCAACTTACCTTGATGTTATTCCTCTAAAGTGACGGGTTGGGTAGCCAATGTTATCTCATTTGCTGCTGAACGGTCAAAAATGTAGCGAATGTTAGTCTCCTCTAAGTTAAAGATACTTAATTTATCGGTTTTATTATCTACAATTAAGAGCGTATTCTCCTCGTTTCTCTTCTCCATGAACAGGTGGAGCGAGTCTTTTTCAATGGTTTGGTTGTAATAGAGGCTATCATTTATATAGATGGAAACAGCTTTATGAAGAAATCCGGTAGCCATGACAAGCTGAAAATGGCCTTGATTCGGAACGATACCATCCTTCTTTTGCTGGTAACGAAAGCTCATGTAGAGGAAGAAAACAACGATTAGGAGGATGCAAAAAGCTAAAATATCATTCCCAATCATGAATTGTTTGTTAGTGTTTAGATGTTGATGCTTCATAGCTGATAAATAATGAATTATGGCTACAAAACTAATAAAAAATCAGTTAATATTTTGTATCCCAAAGTTATATTTGTATATTTGCAGTCGAAATGGATGAAGGGTGAGGGCGATTAGGCCCTTTTTTTGTTCTTAATAGTAAATACATGATAGGAAGAAGTACAATTTTTACTATTGTCGAGGAGTGGCTCCAAAACCAAGACTATTTTTTAGTTGACGTTACAGTAACCCCAGATGATAAAATCGTTGTAGAGATTGATCACGCCGAAGGGGTGTGGATTGAAGACTGTGTGGCTTTGAGCCGATTTATTGAATCAAAGCTAGATAGAGAAGTCGTCGACTTCGAATTGGAGGTTGGCTCAGCTGGAATTGGTCAGCCCTTTAAAGTTCTTAAACAATATCAAATACATATTGGTTCTACTGTTGAAGTTTTGACAAAAGAAGGTGAGAAGTTTTCAGGTGTCCTAAAGTCGGCAACGGAGGATAATTTTGTGGTTGAAGTAGAGAAATCGGTTCGTCTAAAAGGTGAGCGTCGACCTAAATTACTCAAAGAGGAAATTACCCTTACATATGAGAAAATAAAATATACTAAATACTTAATTAGTTTTAAATAATATGGCTAAGAAAGAAGAAACCATCAGTTTGATAGATACGTTTTCGGAATTTAAAGAATTGAAGAGTATTGATCGTACAACAATGATTAGTGTTCTGGAGGAATCTTTTCGTAGCGTTATTGCCAAATTATTTGGTACTGACGAAAACTACGACGTGATTGTTAATCCAGATAAGGGTGACTTTGAAATATGGAGAAGTAGAGAAGTTGTAAAAGATGAAAATCTTACTAATCCAAACTTGCAGATATCAATTACTGAGGCACAAAAAATTGATGCTTCATATGAGGCAGGTGAAGAGGTTACCGATGAGGTATTCTTGTCTAGTTTTGGACGTAGAGCGATTTTGAATGTACGTCAAACGCTGGCTTCTAAAATCTTAGAATTAGAAAAAGACAGTCTTTATAGCAAATATGTGGACCAAGTAGGCACTATTATTAATGCCGAGGTTTATCAGATTTGGAAAAAGGAGATGCTTTTACTAGATGATGACGGTAACGAATTGTTATTGCCTAAAACCGAACAAATACCTTCTGACTTTTATCATAAAGGAGAAATGGTTAGAGCTGTAGTAGACCGTGTGGATAATGCAAACAATAATCCTAAGATTATTTTATCGCGTATCTCACCTGTCTTTTTACAACGTTTGTTTGAAATGGAGGTTCCTGAAATAAATGACGGACTGATTACCATTAAAAAAATAGCTCGTATTCCTGGAGAAAGAGCTAAAATAGCTGTCGAATCTTATGATGACAGAATTGATCCTGTTGGTGCTTGTGTGGGCGTAAAAGGATCGCGTATTCACGGTATTGTTCGTGAGTTACGCAACGAAAATATTGATGTTGTTAATTACACATCAAACACAGAATTGTTTATAAAACGGGCTCTAAGTCCTGCAAAAGTATCTTCTGTTCGATTGAATGAAGAAGAGCATAAAGCTGAAGTGTTTTTGAAACCAGAAGAGGTATCTTTGGCGATTGGTAAAGGTGGCATGAACATCAAACTAGCTAGTATGTTAACGGAATTTACCATTGACGTATTTCGCGAATTGGATGAGGCTGAAGAATCGGAAGATATCTATTTGGATGAGTTTTCAGATGAAATTGATGCTTGGATTATCACTTCAATAAAAGCTATAGGTCTTGATACAGCTAAAGCTGTTCTTCAAGCTCCTCGTGAGATGTTGATAGAAAAAGCGGATTTAGAGGAAGCCACGGTTGATGATGTATTACGCATATTAAAGGCGGAATTTGAGGAATAAAAAAACCGTTCGTTCAAACTTATTATTCATTTAAAAGAGAATATGGCGATTAGATTAGGTAAAGTAGCAAGAAATTTGAATGTGGGAATTTCAACTATTTCTGAATTTCTGCAGAAAAAGGGATTTGCATTGGACGATGTGAGTCCTAACGTAAAGATTACGCAAGAACAATACGAAGTGCTTGTGAAGGAGTTTAGTAGTGATAAATCACTAAAAATTGAAGCTGATAAATTTATCAAAGAGCGCCATAGTAATAAAGAAAAACAGCGTGCTAAAGCTGCTGAAGAAAGAGTAAAAGAAATTGAAACGGTTTTGCCTGAAGAGTCACGTCCTAAATTTAAACAGGTAGGAAAAATTGACTTAGATAGTATAGGGAAGAAACACAAAGTTGCTCCTGCAAAGGCAGATAAGATAGAGACACCCGTGGAGGTGAAGAAGGTTGAGGTAGTTAGTGATGTTTCTCCAAAAGAGAAACCTGTTGCTAAAAAGAAAGAGGAAAAGACTGTAAAAGTGAAACAGTTACCAACTGTTGAAAAAACGGAAGAAGTAGACAAAAAAATGTCTGCTCCAACTGTCGTAAAACAGCCTGTTAAAAAAAATGATGTTGTTGTTGAAACAACTAAAAATGTAATTAAGGAAAATTCTGTGGAGAAACCTAAAGAAAAAAATATAACTGTAACCAAGGCAAAAAAGGATACTGTATTGCGTACAGAAGAAAAAACAGCAGTGAAAGAAAAAGATAAACCAACTTTAACCGAGACGAATTCGGCTAAGGTGTTCAAGTTACACAGTGATGAGCCTCAGTCTCAAATCAAAGTGTTGGGTAAAATAGACCTTTCCTCAATAAATCAGTCTACCCGTCCAAAGAAAAAGACTAAAGAGGAAAAACGTAAAGAACGCGAAGACAAAAATAAGGTCAGAACGGATCAGAAAAAATTGCGTGATACTTCGAAGACAACAACAACTGCTTCTAGTGCCGCTTCTGAAGAGGCAAAAAAACGTAAAAAACGTGCTCGCATTAATAAGGAGAAAGTGAATGTTACGGCTAATTCAAATACGCATGCTCATCCACGTACACATACTGGCCCTAACTCTTCGAATAATTCGTCTAATACAGCTGGTGGTCAGCGTAAACCCTATTCTAACACAACTAGACCTGGTCAAAGAAGTGGTGGAGGATACAGAAAACCATTACATCCTGTACATGTTAAAGCGGAGGTTAGTGATGAAGATGTTGCAAAACAGGTAAAAGAAACGTTAGCTCGTTTAACCTCAAAAGGAAAGAAAACAACTGCTCGCTATCGTAAAGAGAAGAGAAATTCAGCGCATAACCGTCAACAGGCCTTAGACGATAAGGAGATGGCACAGAGCAAAACATTGCAATTAACTGAATTCGTTACGGCTAATGAGTTGGCTAGTATGATGGATGTTAGTGTTAACGAGGTTATTGCTACTTGTATGAGTATTGGTATTATTGTATCTATCAATCAACGTTTGGATGCTGAGACTATTAATTTAGTGGCAGAAGAATTCTCTTATAAAACAGAATATGTAAGTGCTGATGTGTCTGAGTCTATTGAGATAGAGGAGGATGCAGCAGAAGATTTGGTGCATAGAGCTCCAATCGTTACGGTGATGGGACATGTTGACCATGGTAAAACATCGCTATTAGATTATATACGTAAAGAAAATGTTATTGCTGGTGAAGCTGGTGGTATTACACAACATATTGGAGCTTACAATGTAAGACTATCCGATGGTAGAAGAATTACATTCTTAGATACTCCTGGTCACGAGGCTTTTACAGCTATGCGTGCTCGTGGTGCTAAGGTAACGGATATTGCTATCATTATTGTAGCTGCTGATGACGATATTAAACCTCAAACAAAAGAGGCTATCAATCATGCTACTGCTGCAGGTGTACCTATCATTTTTGCTATTAATAAAGTGGATAAGCCAGCGGCTAATCCTGAAAAGATAAAAGAGGAACTAGCAGCAATGAATTTCTTAGTAGAAGACTGGGGTGGTAAATACCAATCGCAAGATATCTCTGCTAAGAAGGGAGATGGTGTTCGTGAACTATTAGATAAAATTTCATTAGAAGCTGAAATGTTAGAGCTAAAAGCAAATCCTAATCGACGAGCTATGGGTTCTATCATTGAATCGACACTGGATAAGGGGCGTGGATATGTAGCTACTGTCTTGGTTTCTAACGGAACCTTGAAAGCGGGTGATATCGTTTTAGCTGGTACCAATTATGGTAGAATTAAAGCGATGTTTAATGAGCGTAACAAACGTATTAAAGCGGCTGGTCCTTCGGAACCTGTACTTATCTTAGGTTTGAATGGTGCTCCAACAGCTGGTGACTCCTTCCATGTTATCGAAACAGAGCAAGAGGCACGTGAGGTAGCAACTAAACGTGAACAATTGCAACGTGAACAAGGC
>JAQWAN010000170.1 GCA_028707655.1 Bacteroidaceae bacterium | reverse complement strand
AATGAAAAAAGTAAGTGTGTTGCTACTACTAATACCAATGTTATTAGGGTGTAAGCGTGGAGAAGATGATTTCTTTGCCACAGGACAGTTTGAAACGACAGAGATTACTGTATCTGCAGAGGTTACTGGTAGAGTGGTTGACTTAAATATTGAAGAGGGAAATAGTGTAACCAAACAGGAGGTAGTGGGGGTTATTGACTCCACACAGCTATTCTTAAAAAAGATGCAACTCCTTCAACAGGGCGCATCTGTACGCAAAAACAGTCCACAAGTGAGCCAGCAGATAGCTGCATTAGAGGAACGGATTAGTCATCAGAAAAGTGAATTAAAACGTCTTCAGAACCTATATGATGTGAATGCTGCTACACAAAAGCAGGTAGATGATGCTACTTCAATGCTAAAAGTGACCACTCGTGAGTTACGCGCCAAACGAACCCAACTTGTGAATACGGTTTCTAGTATTGATGCGCAAAGTTCTGCTGTTGACATTCAAGTGGCGCAAGTACAGGATAAACTAACAAAATGTGTGTTACAAGCGCCCATTGATGGTATAATTCTAAATACCTATATCGATAAGGGCGAGTTGGCCATGGTGGGTAAACCACTCTATAAGGTGGCCGATTTAAAGCATCTGTATCTTAGAGCTTATATCACCTCTACACAGTTGCCTTCTATAAAAAGAGGGCAAGAAGTAAAGGTACTTGCCGATTTTGGTGGCGGTGTACAGGTAGCCTATCCTGCTGTTGTTACTTGGATAGCAGGTGAGAGTGAGTTTACGCCCAAGAGTATTCAAACCGAAGACAGCAGAGCTAATCTAGTGTATGCCATAAAAGTGGCTGTAGTTAATGATGGTAAAATTAAGTTGGGAATGTATGGCAAGGTAATTTTATAAAAAAGAAGGGCATAGTGATGGATAAAATGATAGTGGTAGAAAAAATAACGAAGCATTACGAGCAAGTAGAAGCCTTGTCAAACATTAGTCTGACAATAAACAAAGGAGAACTGTTTGGATTAGTGGGACCGGATGGAGCCGGAAAATCGACGCTGTTTCGTATATTAGCTACCTTACTTTTACCAGATAAGGGGAAAGCATGGATTAATGGAGTGGATGTAGTGAAGCATTATAAAAAAATCCGAAGTAGTATTGGCTATATGCCAGGTCGATTTTCTTTATATCAAGATTTATCGGTGGAGGAGAATCTAAATTTTTACGCCTCTGTTTTTGGCACAACCTTAGAGGAGAACTACGCCTTGATAGAGGATATTTATCGCTATTTACTTCCCTTTAAAGAGCGGAAAGCCGGAAAACTATCGGGTGGTATGAAGCAAAAACTAGCCCTTTGTTGCGCATTGATACATGCCCCATCCATCCTTTTCTTAGATGAACCCACCACAGGAGTAGACCCCACGTCTCGGCAAGAGTTTTGGGAAACCCTGTCTAAGCTCAAGGAAAAGGGAATGACCATACTTGTCTCTACGCCCTATATGGACGAAGCAGTGTTGTGCGACCGGATTGCTTTGATGCAAGAGGGGCAGTTGATGAAAGTGGATACGCCACAGCAAATTATAGACCAATTTGACAAGGCACTCTGGAAAGTATCCGCCAAAAACATGTATGGGTTATTAAAAGATATGCGTCTCTCTCCTTTGGTAGAACAGTGTTACACCTTTGGGCAATATCTGCATTTTACCTTTGTGCAAGAGGAGCTCGATGCTTTAGTTGCTTATTTAAAGCAAAAGGGACACCAAGAAATAGAGATTGCTCCCACCGCAGTTACAATAGAAGATTGCTATTTGCAATTGACGGATGTATAGTATTCTTATAATCTAGCAAGAAAAAAATGGAGACAGTAATAGAAGTACAGGGGTTAACCAAAAGTTTTGGGTCGTTTAAAGCCGTGGACCATCTAAATTTTAAAGTGGCAAAAGGAGAGATCTTTGGTTTCTTAGGTGCCAATGGTGCAGGAAAAACAACGGCCATGCGCATGTTGTGCGGCTTGAGTAAACCCACCTCTGGTAGTGCCAGGGTGGCTGGTTACGATGTGCAATTAAATCCTGAAAAGGTAAAACAGAACATTGGCTATATGAGTCAGCGCTTTTCTTTGTACGACGATTTAAAAGTGGAAGAGAACATACGCTTGTTTGCAGGTATCTATGGCATACCTCGTCCGTTGATAAAGACGCAGACAGAGGCATTATTAGAGAAGCTTCATTTTACCGAAGAGCGTAACACGATGGTACGGGCATTACCCTTGGGCTGGAAACAGAAACTAGCCTTCTCTGTTGCTGTGTTTCATCAACCTAAGGTGGTTTTTTTGGATGAACCAACAGGTGGAGTAGACCCAGTAACTCGTCGGCAGTTTTGGGAGCTTATTTACGAAGCAGCAGCACAAGGAATCACGGTTTTTGTAACCACACATTACATGGACGAAGCAGAGTACTGTGATCGTCTGTCAATGATGGTGGATGGACGTATTGAGGCATTAGATAGTCCCCAGCAATTAAAAGAAAAGATGGGAGTAGCATCTATGGATGAGGTTTTTAGATTATTAGCACGTAAGGCAAAAAGAACAGAATAATGAATATTTTTAGCGCTTTTGTAAAGAAGGAGTTTTTCCATATTTTTCGGGATCGGCGGACCATATTAATCTTGTTAGTCATGCCAATTGTGCAGATCATCTTATTCGGCTTTGCTATCTCCGTAGAGATACAGCAGATACGAGTAGCTTTTGTTGTTTCTGCTTCCTCTCCCTCCAAAACAAGTATACAGCAGTTAGCCCGTAAGGTGGATGCCAATGAGATTTGTAGTGTTACCCATTGGTATAGCTCAGTAGATGCGGTAGATGCTGCCATGAAAAAAGGAGAGATAGATGTAGCTTTTTGTTTTCAAGAAAAGGAGCCCCATCATCTGCAAGTTCAGATGCTAATAGATGCTGTTAATCCTACTATTGCCACTTCTGAGTCGTATTACCTAGAAGCTATTGTTACCGATTTTCTACGGAAGCAGCAGCTTAACACACAAAAAAGTAGTGCTGTGTCGCTGATACAGCCAAGTGTTCAGATGTTATATAACCCGCAGATGTTGAGTGCCTATAATTTTGTTCCCGGTGTGATGGGACTAATCTTTATCCTTATCTGTACGTTGATGACCTCCATCTCTATTGTGCGAGAAACAGAAACCGGCACGATGGAAATTTTATTGGTCTCGCCTGTTCGTCCCATTTATATGATTTTTGCTAAGATGGTTCCCTATTTTGTGATCTCGTGTATCAATTTGGCAACCATCCTTCTGTTAGCCTATTTCTTGCTACATATACCCATGACAGGTTCTATTATCTCCATCTGTTTGCTCTCTTTTCTGTATATTTTCCTCTCCTTGAGTTTAGGTTTACTCATCTCAACCGTGGTGAAGAGTCAGGTTGCCGCCATGATTGGGTCGATTATGGGACTGATGATTCCTGTTACCCTATTGTCTGGTATGATTTTTCCTGTAGAAAACATGCCGTGGGCTTTACAGCGGGTCACCGCTATTGTTCCTGCTAGATGGTACATCTCTGCCATGCGGAAACTGATGATTGAGGGGGTCTCTATCACACATGTTTCCACGGAGATTATGGTATTAGTGGGGATGTCCGTTTTTGTTCTATTATTGGCTTTCAAGAATTTTAAGAATAGATTGTAAATTATGAGTGTATTACGTTATCTACTAGAAAAAGAGTTTAAGCAGTTTTTAAGAAACAGTTTTTTACCTCGAATGGCTTTAATGTACCCCCTGGTGGTGCTGCTTATTATGCCTCTGGCCACCACGATGGATATAAAAGATGTCTCTATTAGTGTGGTCGACAAGGATTGTTCTATCCTATCCAAGCAGCTTATTGAGAAAATGGATGCATCTAACTATTTCACTATATATAGAGTAGAACGAACGTATGCGGCTGCCTTAGAGCAGGTGGAGAATGGACAATCCGATATTATTGTGGAGATTCCATCTTTTTTCTCTACCAACATCGATAAGCAGCAACCCACATCGGTGCAGATTTCTGCTAATGCTGTAAATGGTATGGAGGGCAGTCTTGGTGCTAGTTATCTGCTCGAGTTGTTACACGATTTCTCGCAACAAATCTACCCATCGCAGCTTGAACTGGAACAGGTGGGCCCTGTAGTCTCCTCGCTCTACCTCTATAACAATACCTTAAACTATCGTTATTTTATGATCCCTGGACTAATGGTTTTTGTGATTATTCTTTTAGCAGGGTTTTTGCCTGCCTTAAATATTGTAAGCGAAAAGGAGATTGGTACCATAGAGCAGATAAATGTGACGCCGGTCAAGAAGAGCCAGTTTATACTTGCTAAGCTTATTCCCTATTGGTTAATAGGAGTAGTGGCCTTATCCATCTGCTTTACGGTGGGATGGTTGGTCTACGACCTTGCACCAGTAGGCCATTTATTGGATCTATATCTGTTGTCGCTATTGTTTATCTTTATAATGTCTGGCATTGGATTAATTATATCGAACTATTCAAAGACAATGCAACAAGCCACATTTGTGATGTTCTTTTTTATGCTCCTTTTTATCCTTATGAGTGGCTTGTTTACTCCTGTTTCTTCTATGCCTACCTGGGCGCAGGTGGTAGCAGCCTTTATTCCACCGCATTATTTTGTAGACGCTATGCGTTCTATCTATCTAAAGGGTAGTACCCTTTTTGATTTGAGTAGTGAGGTTATGGTGTTGGTGCTCTTTTCTATCTTGATTAATTTATGGGCGGTGAAGAGTTACAATAAGGTGGAGTAGTCAGCTTTTTTATCCTATCCGAAAAACTACCTATGTTTTAGGTCAAAAGATAGATAGTTTTGGCTGCAAATACAGCATCTTTTTACTTCAAATAT
>JAQWAN010000169.1 GCA_028707655.1 Bacteroidaceae bacterium | reverse complement strand
CACCCTTTTCTTTGGTGTAACCAGTCATGTGATTAGAGGCATGCGATGGCAACTTGCTTTAGAGCCATTGGATATGTACCCCAAGCGGCGTAACTGTATTTATGCCATTTTTATATCGTATGCCGCCTGCATCTCGATCACAAGTGTGGGGGAGGTGTCAAGATGTGGTATCCTTAAAAAACAAGACCAAATACCCTTTGCCAAGTCGCTTGGAACAGTAGTGACTGAGCGCATGATTGATATGTTGATGGTGGGGATACTGGCCTTTGTGGCTCTGCTCTGGCAAGAGGAGGTTTTTAGAACCTTTTTTTTAGAAACGGGAACAAAACTTGAATCGATACAGGGCATTTTTCATTCTGTTGATTTTTATATTGTGATAGCCTCTGTTGTGGGCGTGTTGATTTTGTTGTATCGCTTGCTAAAAACACTCTCTTTCTTTGAAAAAGTGAAGGGCATTGCTTTAAACATATGGCTTGGTGTGAAGTCGCTTAAAGATATTCCTCAACCTAAATTATTTATTTTCTATACGCTACTCATTTGGATTTGCTATTTTTTGCAGTTCTATTTAAGCTTTTTCTGCTTTGCATTTACCGCTCAGCTAGGGCTAGAATCTGCTTTAGTGCTGTTTGTGGTGGGAAGCATCGCCGTAGTGGTGCCTACTCCCAATGGTGCGGGTCCGTGGCATTATGCCATCATCTCTATGATGGTGTTTTATGGAGTGGAAAAAGGGGATGCTGGAATTTTTGCCATTATCGTGCATGGTATTCAAACTTTTTTGATAATTTTGTTGGGAGTATATGGATTAATTGCATTAACGTTCTCAAATAAAATAAAGAAGATATGAAAACAATTCAATCGCTAGAACCACAAAACTTGTGGAAAAACTTTCATGCTTTGACGCTAGTTCCTCGCCCTTCAGGCTTGCTACAGCCTATTCAGCAGTTCTTAACACAGTTTGCAACCGACTTAAAGTTAGAAAACTTTATTGACGAAATAGGCAATGTGATTGTGCGTAAGCCCGCTTCTGCAGGAATGGAGAATAGAAAAATTGTAACGCTACAGGCACATATGGACATGGTGCCACAAAAAAATAATGACAAAGAGCATGATTTCCAGAAAGACCCTATTCAAACGGTTATTGATGGAGATTGGGTTCGTGCCGATGGCACTACACTAGGTGCCGATGATGGTATGGGTGTGGCTGCTATGATGTGTGTGTTAGAAGATGACACCCTTAAACATGGTCCTATTGAAGCTATCTTTACGTGTGATGAAGAGACCCATATGGTGGGTGCTTTTGCCATTAAGGCGGAGACTATTACAGGTGAGATTCTGTTGAACCTCGATTCTGAAGATGAGGGTGAGTTATATATTGGTTGTGCTGGTGGATCCGATTTAACGGCTACACTTCACTACAAAGAGATAGAACCAGAGAAAGAGGATATTGCACTCAAAATAAATCTAAAAGGTTTACGAGGTGGACACTCTGGACTAGAAATCAATCAAGGCAGAGCTAATGCAAATAAACTATTGGTTCGTTTCTTAAGAGAGGCTGTAGCTTCTTACGAAGCGCGTCTTGTTTCGTGGGTAGGTGGAAATATGAGAAACGCTATTCCTCGTGAGGCAACCGCTGTTCTTACTATTCCAGCAGAAAACGAAGCAGAGCTGATTGATTTAGTGGCTTACTGTGAGAAACTCTTTAACGAAGAGTTTAAAGGTATTGAAACACCAGTTTCATTTACCGCTGAACGTGTTGAACTACCTGCTGGTCAAGTACCTGCTGAGATTCAAGATAATTTGATTGATGCTATTTTTGCTTGCAGAAATGGTGTACTTAGAAACATAACGGATATTCCAGATACCGTAGAGACCTCTTCTAACTTAGGTATTGTGGAGATTGGTGCTGGTAAGGCTATGGCTACTATCTTGGTACGTAGTTCTTGCGACTCTATGAAAGAGTATCTTACTACTAGTTTAGAATGTTGTTTCTCTATGGCTGGAATGAAGATTGAAATCTCTGGTAGCTATTCAGGATGGCAACCTAATGTAGAATCTCCTATCTTGCATGCCATGAAGGATTCTTATAAGAAACAATTTGGTGTAGAGCCTGCTGTAAAAGTGATTCATGCAGGTCTAGAATGTGGTATCATTGGTGCTATCAAACCTGGAATGGATATGATTTCGTTTGGTCCAACACTTCGCTCTCCTCATTCACCTGCAGAAAGAGTATTTATCCCATCGGTAGATAAATTCTATAAATTCTTAGTCGCTACATTGGAGCAAACGCCCATAAAATAGTGGTATAAAAACAGCCCTATCTTAGGGGATGGATATAAACCTAGGGCAGCAAATTTAATATAACAATTTGCTGCCCTATTTTTGTTCTTTTTTTTTTAGGGTCCTTGATCGATTATTGTTGCTTTATCCGTATCTTGCATCATTAAACTAACGTATTGGACTATGAGAAAGAAAATGGCTGTTGTATCGCTCGTTGTATGTTTGCAACTATTTCTGGGTAGTGCTGTGGCACAGACTTATCGAAAAATGTGGAAAAAAGTAGACCAGATGGATCAGAAAGATCGTCCTACTACTGCTTTACAACTCTCTCAAACTATTTTTAAGAAAGCTGTAAAACAGCACGATGTGCCTCAGATGATGAGCGCCTACTTGCATGCGATGTATTATCGTAATAAGGTGACACCCGATAGTTTCTATGTAGATGTGGATAAGTTAGAGCAATGGGTGGCCACCTCCGAGGATGCGGTGGAGTCGGCTTTGCTGCACGCTATGCTAGGGGAGATCTATTTCTCTTATCTACAGCAAAACTATTATAAACTATCGGATAGGTCTATTACTGCCTCCTCGTCAATAGATATGCAGACATGGAGCCGGTTCTTATTGGCGCAAAAGGGGGCGGACCATGTGGAAAAGGTGTTTTCTTTTCTGCCAGAACTCGCGACAGTTCAGCTAAAAGATTGTCCCGCTTTGGTTGTTGTGCCACCTGCTTTAACACAAGCCACACTGCTCGACTTTGTTGGAAACAGAATGGTCGATTTACTCCTTAACGTGTCGCTTACCTCTTACCAACTCTCGGATAGCTTTCCTATCTATGTTGGATTATTAAAACAGGAGACCTTTCTAACCACCGACTTTTTCTTGCTCTCTTCTGCTGATTATAGAACAGAACTGTTTCGTTGTATGCAGCGTCTGTTGCGCCATTATGCCTCACAGAATGATAAGGAGGCTTATATTACGTTAGAACTTAAACGTTTGCAGTTTATCCACGATGTGCTGGTGCGTAAAGATCGGCAGTTAAAGGAGGAAGCTGGTTCGGCTTATCAAGCGGAGCTGCGTCGACTTATCACAACCTATGCCGCTTCAGATGCTTCTCTCCCGGTGTATGCACAATGGGTGGAACTGTTAATGGATACGGATAAGGCAAAGGCGTTGCAGGTGACCAATCAATGTATCGCCAAGTACAAAGGGGCTAAGCAGATAGTGCTTCTTAAAAATCTGCAGAAGAAGATAGTACAACCCGTTTTAAACGTTTATATAACAAGTGCGTTGCCAGGAGATTCCCTGTTACTACGCGTGCGCTACAAATCGTTAGATAGGGTGAAGGTGACACTTCGAAAAGTACATCTAGCAGCTAATGATAAACATTTAGACTTTTCTAGTGCGCAACAAAAAGAGCAGCAGGAGTGGGTGCAGAAACATGCTACAGCCTATCGCGAGAGCTCCTTTACCTTGAGTGGAGCGACCGATGTGCGCAACGTAGATACCACATTTACCTTAGCTCCTCTACCCATTGGCATCTATGCGGTAACGGTAGATCCTTTGGTAAAGGGGGTAAAGCCCTCTTTTGATTTGTTACATGTGTCTAACTTAAAGATACTCTATACGGCTGGTGTGGATACGCTTTCTGAGGTAAGAGTGTTAGATGCTCGTACTGGACATCCCATTGAGGGCGCTACGGTGCATATTACTACCTCTCCTAATTTGAAAGCACGTGGAGAGGAGAAAACAGCGACAGTTGCTTCTTTTGTGTCGGACAAGGAGGGGCGTGTTGTTTATCCGAACGAACCGTTCACTCACCGTATTTATGCTGCTAAGGGGATGGATAATGCATTACCTTTTTTACGTGTCTATCGCTATCGTTATGGGCAAACCGAGGAGGAAAACCGTGTGGAGGAGCGGGCAACAATTTATACGGATCGTTCTATTTATCGTCCAGGTCAAGTGGTACATATTGCTGGATGGGCTTATCAACAAAGTGTAAAGGGCGAAAAAGTAGTGCCCAATAAAAGGATGCAGGTACGGATAAAAGACAGTAGCTATCAGCTATTAGCCACTCTGCAGGTAACCACCAATGATTTTGGGTCCTTCTCTGTGGATTATCCGTTACCAACGGTGATGCTTTCTGGAACGCATGTTATTGAAGTAAATGGTGCCTCGCAACGCTTCCGGGTGGAGGAGTATAAGCGTCCTACCTACCGTGTGGTGCTAGAGGAGCCAACGGAGAAATATGAAATGGGAGATACCGTTCTTATACATGGATGGGCCAAGCGCTTTTCTGGAGCGCCGTTACAGCAGGCTAAGGTGAAGGTGGAGATACAGTTGAATTCTTCTTACACGCAACGGGAACTGCCTATTCTTTTGGAGGTGGAAACCAATGAGGAGGGTGCTTTTTCTTTCCCAGTTACCATTCCTGCGGCAGCGGGGGCTTCTCTACAGAAATGGCCAAGCTATAGCACCATCCACCTGCAAGCTACTGTGGTAGATAGAAGGGGAGAGGTGCAACCATCCAATTTAGATCTACCCATCGGTAGGGCCGCTTTATCGGTCTCCTCCTCTTTGTCGGCTACTGTTTGTAAAGAACGATTGAAAGAGGAGTTGTTTCGGGT
>JAQWAN010000168.1 GCA_028707655.1 Bacteroidaceae bacterium | reverse complement strand
GCTCCTGTTGCCAAGTGCTATCGATTGTTGTGGTAGGAAGAAACATGCTTTAAAAATTTGTTGTTTATAATTAAATAAGTGGGATGTTGTGCAAACTACATTGTTTTCTCATATCCTCTGGCCAAATGCTAGCTTGAATCTCTCCAATATGTGCTTTTCTCAGGTAATACATACACAGACGAGATTGTCCTATTCCTCCTCCAATGCTCAATGGTAGCGATCCATCCATGAGTCGGCTATGGAAATAAAGAGATAAACGCTCCTCTTTTCCGCTCTCCTTCAGTTGTCTCTGGAGTGCTTCTTTGTTTACACGAATACCCATAGAGGATATCTCTAAGGCTTGTTTCAGCACGTCGTTCCAAACCAAGATGTCGCCGTTTAAGCCAAAGAAGCCATCTTCATTTTTAGTGCTATAATCGTCGTAATCTGGTGCACGTCCATCGTGTTTCTTACCGTCTGATAGTTTCTTACCAATGCCCATGATAAACACCGCACCATATTTCTTTGTAATTGAATTTTCTCTTTCTTTACTAGATAAGTGTGGATATAGCTCTAGTAATTCTTCTGAATGTATAAAATGAATCTGACTAGGTAGCTGTGGGCGTATCGTTGGGTAGGCTTCTGTAATCATATATTCTGTGCGTTTTAGTGCACCATAAATACGGTTGACTACACTCTTGAGAAAGGCAATGTTATATTCCTCTTTGCAAATCACTCTCTCCCAGTCCCATTGGTCCACGTAGAGGGAATGGAGATTGCCCAGTTCCTCATCGGCACGTATAGCATTCATATCTGTGTATATACCGTATCCTTCTTCAATAGCATAGTCGGCTAGTGTAAGTCGTTTCCATTTGGCAAGCGAGTGTACAACTTCAGCTTTTGCATCTCCTAAATCTTTGATTGGGAAAGATACTGCCCGTTCTACACCGTTTAAGTCATCATTTATACCCGTTCCTTTTAGCACAAAAAGAGGTGCTGTTACTCGTCTTAGACGAAGATCGGAGGAAAGATTCATTTGAAAGAAATCTTTAATTTGCTTTATGGCAAGTTCTGTTTGTTGCATATCTAGCAAAGGTTGGTAGCCAGATGGAGTGGTGAGATAGCTCATATATTTTTGTTTTAATAAGTTTAGGCTGTAAATATATAAACAAATTCAATATGATGCAAATATTGATAGAATAAAATCAATAATTATAAAAATAAATAATTTCTATTTCATAATGAAGCTATAATATTTATACGTGTGTTATTTTGATAATTTAAAAATTGATTTTTTAGATATTGTCATGTAGCTTCTTTTTTTCCGATAAAGCGAGATTTCTATTATTTTAAACAATTGGCAAGAATCTTTCTATTTCTATTAGGAATGGGAGTGAAAAAAGATTATTTTTGCAGTCGGTTGACCCTATATCCTACTTGGGATAAGATCGACAATCTTGTGTAATAGTGATTACCTCTTTAGCTTTTTAATGTTATGCCCTTGTAGTTCAATGGATAGAATGCATGATTCCGGTTCTTGTGATAGGGGTTCGAATCCCCTCAAGGGTACATCTACTTCGTATACAATGCATGGGCTTCTAGCCCATTGGTTTTTGAATCCCCTCAAAGGTACATCCTATTCCCTCTACAAAATGCACGGCAACCCCATCTTTCTAGAGGCAGCCTGCTGTTGTTCTCCTCATTTACTGTATAAGTAGCTTGTAACTCTCCACCTTTTGTTTGTTGGAGCACTGCACAATATATTCGCCATCTACCAATGTAGGCAGGTGGAGTATATATAGCTCCTTAGCTCTCTCCGTTTGTTGATAAACACATTTCCCCTGTACGTTATAGATAGAAAAAGTGGTTATACCCTGTATTTGGTTAAGTGGTTTAAGCAGCAATTCATTGTTTTGTGTTGGATTGTTAACAATACTCCATTGGTTGGGTGTGCTTCTCTCCTTTTCTTCAATAGTACTTAATGAAGCAGCATCATATTCTAGTAGACAATCCGTAAGGTCGATTTGATACTGTTCTCCAACATTCATTCCTGTTGATTGGATAAATAGCTTAATCGAATGGAGATAGATGGGATACAGTGCTAGGTCTTTACTGTTTTCTACTACATCTCCTATGCTTATTTCATATGCATTGTTTTGGTTCGGAGGGAGGTTGTTATACGTAAACGATCTGTTGTCCTCCTCCATATTTGTTCGAATGGTTACCACCATTTTTGTTAGCGTAGTGGCATTGGTGTTTATCTTCCATTGTATTTTTTGCGGTATGCCATAGCATGGCATCTCGTTTTCAAGGAGTATGTAGGGTGCTCTTGCCGACTGGTAGGTAAAGTTGAGTACTGCACTTTGGTCGGAAGTAGAAAGGATGGTAGCCTCACTATTCTTTATGTTAGAAGATATTTTCCATCCATCTTTCCACGATGTAAGTGGTAGCCATCTCTCTGCTGGCATTTGCACATCTACTGTAAGGGTGTCTTCAAAATCTTGATAAGCTACTTTTACCGTTGTTGTACCATTTTTAATAGCCTTAATAACCCCATTCTCCACCATACAAATATTTTGGTCTGTCACGTCGCAGTGGATAAAGTTACTAGCAATGGTATAATCTTTTCCATTTGCAGATGCATAGATATCTATTGGGTAGCTATTATTATTATCAATAATAACGTGGTGCAGTCGGAGTGCCATTGGTGCCTCCACAATTTGGATATGCTTGCTCTTCGTTTTTCCTTGATAATGTGCCACCAGATTACCCTCTCCTGTATCGTTTGCCACCAACAAAGTATCTCCAATAATTGTTCCCAAGCTTGCATCACAAGTTAGTGTAACCCCCTTTACATCTTTATCTACCCAATCACCATAGGCATTATAGCCCAAGAAACGAGGCGAAAAAGTACTGTTTTGGGGCAGCTCTATATGATAGTCAGCAAAATCAATGGTTGCAACAGTGCTCTCTTCTGGAGCAGTAGAAAAGAGCATCCAGCCATTAGCAACAGGTCGTTCTTTTCCATCTGCTGGATAATTCTTGATTTCACCCTTCAGCATCATTTGTGCGGAACCACCTCCATCCATTGTTGAGGCTTCAGTAGCACCTGCAGCTTTCAGTAGATGACACATTGTAGTCGTAGTTGCTCCTGCAGTACCATTCTTTTTGTCAATGACGATAAGATATAATTGTTTGCCGTCCGTAGAGCAACCAATACCCGTTCGTGGATATAACATAGCGTTGTAGCTCTCGTTCGTGTTTCTTTCTGTTAGTTCTCCATGCTGCATAACCAGTGCATTACCAGTCACCATTTGTTTGATGTTTGGTCGGTCGTTGTTGCTAATATTAACCGCTCCAAGTTGCATGTTTACCTGGTCTCCTATTGCCAATTGCGATAAAAAGGTTTTTGCATCTCCAGCACCTGAGAGTATAACCTCCCCATCCAAAAGCTCATTTTGTCCATCGTTCTCCAAGATACGGGTAACGGTGCCCTTCATCTCCTTATTAATGGTCCAGTTGTTATTCTCTGGGATAACCGCAACCTCTATACCATTGGGGTTGCTACGAGTGGTCGATCCCACAAAATGGTTGTAGAACACCAATTCATTTTCTCCCCTAAATCTATTTACATTTGCTATTGTGTATGCCCCCTTGTTGGGGATAACAACACTACCTTCAAAGTTGAAATCGCCTATACTTACCTTTTTCGTATCATCTAGCGTAACAAAGCCGATACTTCCATGGCCTCTATTCCAGTTGCTTGGTTCCGTAATCAGTTCGCCATTACTAGCATTGCCACTATAAGTTGTGCCAATCAATTCATTCGGTTGCCCCTGTCCTGCTACCGTCCAGAAATTGGCATTGATTCCAGCAATTGGGTGTTTGCTGTTACTTTCCAATCGGCTGTAAGCGCTGGTCAAAGCCTCTGTTTGGCCTATTTTATCCTTCGCTTGAAACGTTTCTATAGCATTGTTTGTATCATCAAGATGGATGGTGAGCATGTATGCATACATAGGGTAGGAGGGGAAATACAGTTCGGCATAATAACTTTGGGGGCCCACTTGATAATATTGCAAGGTATCTACGGGTGTAGCCGTATTATTCAGGATAATAGTTCCTTGCGCACTGCTTGTCTGCCACAATAGGGCAATAATAAAGAAAGAAAATAGAGTTTTCATTTTTTAGACTTTTTATTAACCATGTTTACTTCAGATAGAGCAATAATCCGTATGTGAATTTTTATTTTGTTAATATGCAATAACAAAAAACGTAAAATAACTCACTATAAAAGTACGTTATTTTTGAAAATTTACAGAATTACCCCTCAAATTGCTTCTGAATTTATGAGTAATTAGTCTAAATTAAAGAATTTAAAGCTTTGGAAAATAATTTTATTTTTCCTCCTCTTTTATGGTAGTGTCTGTTGCTTTCTGTACGGCTAGCGCTTCTACCACCCCTTTCCAGTGGTTGCTTAGTTCCTTCATTGAATCAAATAAAAGGTCTGCTCCTGCATCCATAAGAATAGCGTTGGATAGTGGTCCTGTGTTTACTGCAATCGTAAATAAACCAGCTGCATGTGCAGCTTCAATACCCAGTGGTGCATTTTCAATAACAACCGCCTCGTTAGCGAGCAATCCTCCCTTCTCTAGAGCAATTAAATAGGGTTCTGGATTCGGTTTTCCTTTTTTTACGTCAAAAGCTGTAACGCTGTTTTCTTTTGTAAAGGTATCTGGAAAGCTATTATTCAAGCGGTCTAGTAGCGATGTTTGTCCCGATCCCGTTACAACCATAACCTTTAGTTTATCCTCTTTTATCTGTTTGATCACATCCCACGCACCCGACATTCGTTTAGGTTCCGGTAAATGATTAAATTCGAGCGTCTTTTCTTTGTAGATAAGTTGAATCTCATCTTGTCACAATATATATCC
>JAQWAN010000167.1 GCA_028707655.1 Bacteroidaceae bacterium | reverse complement strand
ATTTTCGATATCTTCTGTTGTATAGTCGGTATCTTCTACTACATCGTGTAATAGAGCCGCACAAATAGAGGTTGAACCTAGCCCTATTTCTATGCAAACAACTTTTGCTACAGCTAAGGGATGCATGATATACGGCTCACCAGAGCGTCTTTTTACCCCCTTGTGTGCTTCTCTTGCAAAATGAAAGGCCTTGCTGATAATCTCTACTTTCTTACGATGTTTAGATTGTAAATATGCATCTAATAATTCCTGAAAACATTGATCAACAAGTTTCTCGTCCTCTATCTCTTTTGTATCTATCTCTTTCATAACAACCTAGGGTTAATATATTTTCTCGTAAAAGAAGCTGCTATTTATAAACTTTTAAGTATTTACCTGCTTTTATCTTACTGTTTTTCAAGTGGTTCCATTTCTTAAGCTGTCGAGTAGTGACTTTATACCTTTGTGCTATACGCGACAAGGATTCACCTCTTTTTATCTTATGTCTTATAGCTCTTGAAGAGCTTCTTTTAGTAAATGATTTTTTGATTGCTACAACTTTTCGTCTTGTAAAGAGTTGCTCTTTCTGATAGTTGTACACACTTTCTTTAGCATCGATAAAGGTGCTAATAGCCGTGCGTGGTAAACGAAGTGTGCAGGTTTGTGTGTTACCTGGAATAATCTGTTTTATATATTGAGGATTTAAACTCTCTATCTCCTCTATATCTATGGAACAGATGGCTGCAATCTGTTTAAAATGCAGGTTTTTATTGATATGTAATGTGTCGGTATCTAAAGGCATCTGCGATTCTAGTGGACAGATATTATGTTTGCAATAGTAGGTCATAATATAGTTGGCTGCTACAAAAGCTGGCACATATCCGCGTGTTTCGCGTGGCAGATGAGAATAGATGGCCCAATAATCTTTTTGACCGTTTGTACGTCTAATGGCTTTGTTTACATTACCTGGTCCGCAGTTATAGGCGGCAATAACCAATGTCCAATCGTTATAGATGGAGTAGAGGTCTTTGAGGTATTTAGCTGCTGCCCAAGTTGATTTGATGGGGTCTCTTCTCTCGTCTATTAAGGTGTTAGACACGAGTCCGTAAATCTTACCTGTTCCAATCATAAATTGCCATAAACCACTTGCTCCTGCTCTTGAAAAAGCGGATGGATTTAGTGCGGATTCTATAATAGGAAGGTATCTTAGCTCGAGTGGAATGTTATAAGCGCTTAATGCTTGCTCAAAGAGAGGCATATAGAAGTTAGATGCTCCTAGCATGAAGGAGACTTTCTCTCTGTTTCTAGCAGCATATACATCAATATATTTTCTAATAATTGAATTGAATGGCATCTCTATAGTAGAGGGGATGCGTGATAAACGGTCTATGTATACAGAGTCTGCAAATGTGGGATTGATACCATTTGAATTGCACTCTTTGTCGTTAACCAAGTAGTTTCTGGTTTGCCAGTCGTTTAATTTTCGGTCTAACTCATACTCCATATCCTTGGGTATTACTTCGTTTTCTACGCGCAAGGTGGTGCTGTCTTTATGGATTGCTACAGGTTGTGCCTGCATTTGAAGGCAACAGAGTAGAAATAGGCTTATTATTGATAGATGTTTCATAAACTAATTAAAAGGTGATACTGCATTGCATTCCAAATGTTTTATTGGTTTGCTGGTTGGTAATAATAGCTGGTTCAATTTTTACGCCTAAATCTTTAGTAATGTCAAAATTGGAAAGTTCGGCGTCTACATATGCATCAACGATAGAGAGCACATAGACCCCTATAAATGCAAAGATACTTAAATCTCTGTTCCTACGATAAAAATCTTTTCTTTTTTTAAAAATAGTCTGATATTGATCTTCTTTACCTGTGATGTCAAAATTATCGGGTAGATAATTCAAGTAACTATTTGTGGATGAATTGTCATCCATAATATCTAAATAGGCTCTAGAGTAGTCAGTATACATCTTATTGTTCCAAGACAAGGCATAAGCACAACCCATCAATCCACCATAAACAATAGGCAATTTCCAATATTTTCGATTGTAAATCTGTCCTCCACCGGGAAAAACGGCAGCTAGCCATGCTGCTTTACCTGAGTTGGGTAACCATTTTTTCTTGGTCATCTTTAGGGGTGTCTTATTCTCCTGAAGTAGGCTAATCGTATCTTTTTCTACGGCTGTGCCTTTCTCTAATGGTGTGATGAGTGTTTTCTTTTTTTGTAATGTATCTTGTTCCGTTTTCCCTATTGTGCTATGCTGCTCTGTTGTTTTATGCAGAAAGATTGAGGTGTTGTTTGTTGCTTTTCCTATGCTGGTGCACAGAAATAGAACAATGAACGTAAGAAGAGAGGAGTAGGATGTAGTTGACACGGATTATTTATTTTTCTTATTATCAGTCAGTAGATCAAAGATACCCATAATTCTTTCTAAATCCTCTTCGCTGGTAAAGGGTATACTGATTTTTCCTTTTCCCTTTTCGGAGCAGGTGAGTTGAACCTTTGATTGGAAAAAATGACAAAGGTTTGATTTGAGTACATTAAACTCACGTGGTAATTTGGTGGTGGTTGTTTCTTTTTTCTTTGGAATATCTTGAAGCGTTTGTTCTCCTTGGGTAAGTGCTTTTACAAGCTCTTCTACTTTGCGTACAGAATAGTTTTGTGCCACAATCTCTTCAAAAAGGGCCAATTGTGTTTTAGGATCTTCTAGACCAAGTAGAGCACGTGCATGTCCCATGTCTATTTTCTTATCTTTTAGAGCTACTTGTATGGGTGCTGGTAGTTTAAGTAGACGTAGGTGATTTGCAATGGTTGTTCGATTTTTTCCAACTCGTTCACTGAGTTGTATCTGTGTGAGTTGATGTTCCTCTATCAAATTTTGATAAGCCAAAGCAATCTCAATAGCATTTAAATCTTCTCGTTGAATGTTCTCAACAAGTGCCATCTCCATTAATGTTTCATCATTTGCGGCACGCACATAGGCAGGAATAGTTCTCTTATTAGCTCTTAATGAGGCACGATAGCGTCGTTCACCTGCTATGATTTGATAGGAATCTTCTCCACTCTTACGTAGTGTTATAGGTTGGATTATTCCAATTTCGTGAATAGAATCGGCCAACTCTTGTAGTGCTTTTTCTTCAAATTCACGACGTGGTTGATTAGGATTCACTTTTATTTTCGCTAATTCTATTTCGCTAATGGAAGATGGCGCCTCTGTCTTTGGCTTTTCTGTAGAGATGAGTGCATCTAAACCTCTCCCCAAGGCAAATTTCTTTGATGAAGACATATTTTATTCGTTATTTTTTTTTATCAATTCTTTTGCTAAAGATAAATGATTCTTAGCACCTGTGGAGTCTGTGTCATAGAGTATAACTGGGACACCATGGCTTGGAGCTTCACTGAGTTTTACATTTCGTTGAATAACGGTATCAAAAACAAGTTCTTGGAAATGTTTTTTTACCTCATCGTAAACCTGATTGGCCAAGCGTAGTCGGGAATCAAACATCGTTAAAAGGAATCCCTCTATCTCTAATGAAGGATTGAGTTTAGCTTTAATTATTTTGATGGTGTTTAGTAGTTTACTGATACCTTCTAGCGCAAAGTATTCGCACTGAACAGGTATGATTATAGAATCTGCTGCCGTTAATGCATTTACAGTAATTAAGCCCAATGAGGGAGAGCAGTCAATAAAGATATAATCGTATAGTTCTTTGATTGGCGTGAGTAGGTTGTAGAGCAACTTTTCTCGATGCTCTAGATTGAGCATCTCTATCTCAGCACCTACAAGGTCTATGTGTGATGGAATAATATCGAGTCCTTCTATGGCTGTAGAAAAAATAGCATCTTGAACGTCTTCATGATTAATGATACATTCGTAAATAGTGGTTTCTGCTGTTTGAATATCTATGCCTAATCCAGATGATGCATTAGCTTGTGGGTCTGCATCAACAACCAGCACTCGTTTCTCTAAAGTTGCTAATGAAGCAGCTAAATTGATGGTTGTAGTTGTTTTTCCAACTCCTCCTTTTTGATTAGCTAAAGCAATTATTTTTCCCATAATAACAATGTTTATTGAGCGAAGTAAACAATAATCAATTAAAAATGCAGTAAAAAGAGCAATCATTTGCAAAAATGTTGATAAGTTTGCCTTTCTGTTGATAACTTTAATGGATTCGTTTTACAAAGATAGTCAAAACCTTTTATTTAACTTTGAATTTTTCTTATTTTTGCAGTTGAAAATAAACTTAAGGACCTATGCAGCTACTACTTAAATCTCCCTCTTCTTTTAAAGAGATCATTCGTTTACCCACGTCTAAGAGTATTAGCAACCGTGTGTTGGTGATAAATGCGTTAGCTCAATCTACGAGCTTGCCGGCTTGTTTATCCACTTGCGATGATACACGTGTTATGTTAGAGGCACTTATGTCGGATAAGCGGATGGTGGATATTGGTGCGGCAGGTACAGCAATGCGTTTTTTGACAGCTTACTATGCTGTAACGCCAGGTGAGCATGTGCTAACTGGAACAGAGCGTATGCGGCATCGTCCTATTCGTGTATTAGTGGATGCCCTACGTTCCATTGGAGCTGACATCCATTATGTTGACCAAGAGGGCTATCCACCTTTGCGTATTCAAGGTAAACCTCTTGTTGGTTCTACTATACAATTGGCGGGTGATGTGAGCTCACAGTATATATCGGCTCTATTATTAATTGCACCGATGCTTCCAAATGGCCTTACCGTTTGTTTAGAAGGAGAAATAATCTCTAAACCTTATATTGATTTAACACTCTCCTTGATGCGTGATTTTGGGGCGCAGGTCTCTTGGAATCGGCTTCTGCTATTCAGGTGCTAGCACAACCTTATCGTCCTGTTTCTTATACCGTTGAATCGGATTGGAGCGCTGCCTCTTATTGGTATGAGATGGTGGCTCTTTCTGGGA
>JAQWAN010000166.1 GCA_028707655.1 Bacteroidaceae bacterium | reverse complement strand
AACACCTCTTCGTGTAGTGCTTGCATATGTTGGTCCAGTTCGTTAAATCGTCTTTTCTTTATTTTTTTAAAGAAAGCACGCGTTTCAGAAGCAGATTTTTTGGCTTTCTCTGGTAGATAAGTCAGTTCTTCTTGCATAATTTTTATTGGTGTGTGGGGCTCGTGTCTTTTTTGGATTCCTCTTCTTGCTGTTTAAGCAGTGCAGCAGCGTCTAATTTCTTTTTGTATCTTGCTAGAGCAGCGGCTCTAGCCATTGTCTTTTTCTTTGCTAACTCTCGTTTTCTTTCTTCGTATCGTTCGTATTGTTTATCAAGATAATTATCTGCCATTTTAATTTAAATTAATTGATAGCACAAAGGTAGTTATTTTGTGTAATCTTAGAATTAATGAACAGACTCTTTTTTTGTTTTTTCAGTATTCTATAAGTTAAACTATTTGGAGAGGGAGCTGATACTGATTCAACCGCAAAGATGAAAGAATGTTTTAGATGGATATCATCTGTTGTTATTTTGTTTGTTAACGAAACGTAGAAAAAAATAGTACGAAAAATGTTACACTATTCATTTTTTTTGGTATATTTGTGAATGAATTATTGGTAATTATCTAAATAAAAAGAACATGGAAAAATATATCTTCTATCATTGCCCTTTGTGTGGCAATATGTTGACCAGAGAAGCAGGCTCAACTGACCATCCTGTATGTTGCGGTGAATCAATGCAACGTTTAGTAGCTCAAACAGCAGATTCATCTACAGAGAAACATGTACCCGTTATTACTATAGATGGTAATAAGGTAACCGTAGTAGTGGGTTCTACACTACATCCTATGCTAGCAAAGCATTATATCATGCATATCTATCTTGTAACTAGCAAAGGCTTAAAATCAGCTTTCTTGGAGCCAGAACAAGCACCTGAGGCTTTATTTACACTCGAAGAGGGAGAAACAGTTCTTGGCGCTTATGAGTATTGTAATATTCATGGCTTATGGTATGCAGCTGCTGAATAAAGATGTAACTATCTATATATAAAAGAAAAGTCTACTGTTGATGAACAGTAGACTTTTTTTTATGTCCTATTACTAGGTGGTTATTCTTTTTTTAATTTCTTTTTTTGGTGTTGCCAGCAATAACGGGAGCCATTTTTAGCATTGCGCTTACATCTAGTTCCACCTTTTGTGATGGCACAGCATCGACTCGTTGTGTTACTAGTAGTTCTTTTTTTTACCGCTGCTCTTTTACTGCGATTGCTTGTTGTTGAATAACTTGAGTAGCTTTTCTTTGTCCCCTCAGCGGTGAAATTCCAGTGCGTTATATTCCTACTTTTTTCTAATTTATCTTCTAATGTATCTGGCAGTTGTGCAAAGAAATCGATATGTGTTAGTTGCTCCACCTTGTCCGTTGTAACTACATAGTTAATAAGTGGTTGAGTCACTTTTTTGTTGGGTAAGATAAAAGCAATCATCTGTTGTTGCTTAGGCGCATAGATCACCTTATAGTAATAGTTAGGAACATCCACTCCATTGGGCCCTATCTCTGCGAGTCCATCTTCTAAGACGCCTCCCGTTACAATATATAGCTTCTCGTGATGTGCCCATCCTCGAACTAGTGCTTCTAGCGATTTCCAAATACCTCTGTTAAAGGCGGGAAGCTGTGGTGACATATTAGAGAGATAAAAACTCTCACTCATAGCCGTTGCATTCATGGTCATATCCCCAGCTGGCATCAGATGTCCCCTGTCATAGCCCGATCTCTGATAATCGGCTAAAGTAGCAGAACCTGTAGGTACTGCGGTATCTTTTCTAAAATTATTGGTTCGTTTTGTGTGACCGGTCAGCATGCTGGGTGTTAAACAGTAATAGACCCACTCTGCTTGTTCCTGTTTCTCCAAATAAGAAAGCGTGTAGTAGGTGTGACTAACCACTGTCCCCTTGGAGTGAGGTAGATAGGTTTGTGTCCATCCCAACTGACTTAATCCTACAAGGAAAAATAGTAGTAGCATTTTTCTGTTCTGCATATGTTTCTATTTTAATAGATGTAAAAATACAAAAAAAGAGGGAATAATTGATTTTTCTCTTTCTAGGAATAGAAAAGTGCTATTGGTATAATTTTAGCTATGTGCCTTATTGGTATCTGTTTTTTTTGCCCCATTTTTAAATATAGGTAGTTTTTACACTAAAACAAAGCTTTATTTTTCTCAAATTACAGCTTCGTTTTTTTTAAATACAGCACCATTCTTACTCAAATGGTGCTGTATTTTTGTGTAAAACTATCTGTTATTTTTGTGCACTTCTTTTTAACCTAAAAACTACCATTAAATGCGTTAAAAGTGTAAAGATGAGTTCCTTTATCTTTTCATTATTTCACTACCACCTTATATGTCTTTCCCTCTATTTCTACGAGGTAATAGCCTTTTGTAAGTGTAAAACGCGTTACCTTATCGTTAGCTAGTTGTGTCTTTATTTTTTGTCCATCTATCGTATAAATGGCGATAAGATTACCTACTTGGGTTCCATTTACGGTTAATATACCATCTTGGGCAGCAAAATAGATAGCATCGTTTTCTGTGCCATCAATCCCTTGTGTACCTTCAACGGTAAGCATGGTGGTTGCAAAATTAAAATATCTTCCAAAGTCTGGGAAAGCAGCAGAAACCATGGTGCAGTAAACGGGTTTATCTTGTGCTTTCAAAAAGGTAAAGACACCATTCTCTTCGGTATAGTCTGTACCATTAATAAGTGTTTCATCTGCTTCGTTTTTCCAACTATAAGTGGTGGTTTGTTCTGTATCTGTCACTCCCTTAATGTGGTTTTGTGCAGAAAGGTCAAGTGGTTCTTTGATCTTAATCGTTGGTTGGATAGCCAGTGAATCTTGTGGTGCATAGAAATATCTAAATGAAGATATACTGGGTAGAGTAGCAAATGTGAGTTGGTTGTAGTCGCAATGTAGTGTGGCTAATTTAGTATTTTCTTTTAGATTTAATGCTGTAAGTAGGTTGTAGTTGCAATATAGTGTAGCTAATTCAGTATTTTCTTTTAGATCTAATGCTGTAAATTGGTTGTAGTTGCAGTGTAGTGTGGCTAATTTAGTGTTTTCTTTTAGATCTAATGCTGTAAGTTGGTTGTTTTGGCAATATAGTGTAGCTAATTTAGTATTTTCTTTTAGATTTAATGTTGTAAGTAGGTTGTGGTTGCAGTATAGCGTGATTATTTCTTTGCAGTTGGATATATTTAGTTCTGTGAGCTGATTTCTATAGCATTCTAGCGTGTTTAGTCCTATATTGTCTGATAGATTTAATGCAGTGAGTTCATTATAATTGCATCTTAACATGTTTAGATTTATGCAGCCCACTAGATGTAATGCTGTGAGTTGATTGTTGTAACAGTATAGTGTTGTTAGTTTTGCACAGTTTGATGCATCCAATGTTTTGATTTGACCGTCGTAACAGTATAGTGTTGTTAGTTTTGTACAGTTTGATGTATTTAATGTTGTGACCAGGCTTTCGGTGCAAGATAGATCAGTTAGTTCTGTATAGTTGGATAAATCCAATGTTGTGAATAGGTTTTTGTCGCAATATAGTATCGCTAGTTTTGTACAATTTGACACATCCATTGTTGTAAGTTGGTTGTAGCCGCAATACAACCAACTTAGTTCTGTACAGTTTGTTAGGTCTAATGTTGTCAACTCATTGCCACTACAATCTAAGACTTTCAACATCTTACATTTTGACACATCTAGTGATAGGAGTTGGCTATCACTGCACAGTAGATGAGTTAGTTTTGTACAGTTTGTTACATCCAATGCTGTTAACTTGTTGCTGCTACAATTCAAGTCGTCTAATGTAGTACATTTTGATACATCTAGCGACAGGAATAGGTTATTGTAGCAATATAGTCTAATTAGTTTTGTGCAGTTGGATACATCCAATGTAGTGAGTTCATTGTTGTCACAAGATAGTTTAGTTAGCTCTGTACAGTTTGTTACATCCAATGCAGTAAGCTGATCGAGGGCGCAAATTAACTCCGTTAGTTTTGTACAGTTTGATACATCTAATGTAGAAATTGGGTTATTACGGCAATATAGCACAGTTAGTTCTGCACAGTTTGTTACATCCAATGCTGTTAAATCGTTGAAGGAGCAGTTAAACGTTGTAATTCCTGTTCCGTAGATTTTGATTAGTCCCGTTCCTTTTGCATAGTCGGAGATATCATTATTATCACTTTGCGTTACTCTATTCCCATCTCCCCAATCAACGCTTACATCTGAGGTCGCGGTGATAGATAAATGGATCTGGGTGGTAGAATAATTCACCATATCCGCCTGTAGCGTGATAGCTGGCGGGATTTCTGCAAACATATAAGATGTGATGCAGAGTAGTACGAGTGTAAGATATGTTTTTTTCATAATAGATAAGAATGTGGATTAATTTATAAAATTAAGCAATATTATTTAATTGTTTCTGTTGTAGTGTTAAATTTTTAGGTTTTAATATTAATTAATGATTAAAACAAGTCTTTAAATTTGACAAAAAAAAGGCCCCTCGTTTATGAGGGGCACAGTATTACTAGCGTAGGATAGGTTTTCTCTATCTTTTGGAGAGGAGTATCTGCCTCCAACGCATAGAGTATTTCTCGGCAAAACTCCAGCGCAGAAAACCTGTTGGCAGTTACAATGTTTTCGCTTCGAATGGTAGGTTCATTTAGATAATGGCTTTCGCCTCTATAGCTTGTTTCTGTTTAATTTTTTAGGTACTCTAATCCATTGCTAGTGTGACTTACTTCGTTTAGGAATCCATGCATTCCAAGAAAACTGGAGGTGTTACAGATTCCAACATAATCGTTCGAGATATTGTTGATGTGAAGATGGTGGCCATATAAGCTCCTTCTCAATCGGTAAAGTCATTAAGTAGTATAAGTCCACTTAGTAGAGAAAATTAAGTGGTTGTTTTTTGTTTTAGA
>JAQWAN010000005.1 GCA_028707655.1 Bacteroidaceae bacterium | reverse complement strand
ACCCCCGAAGTAAAAGATTGGGTGCATACAAATACAGGGTTAATTCTTTCCATCGCTTTTGTGGTTTTCTCCGCCCTGATGCAGTTCCTTTATATCTGTAAAGTAAACGTTTTAAAGGTGATTGTTTTATTGGGAACCTTTGGTTTAGCCATGGCTTTTGCTGGAAACGATTTAGTTAACTTTATTGGTGTACCCTTGGCTGGTTTCTCCTCCTTTACCGATTTCTTTCAGTATGGGGGCGAGAACATGGCCACTTACACCATGTCTGCATTGAATGAACCTGCTCGTACCCCTTTCTATTTTCTGCTTATTGCAGGAGGTATAATGGTTTTATCCTTAGCCTATTCTAAGAAGGCAAAACATGTGATTAAAACATCCGTAGGATTGTCGCGTCAAGAAGAGGGCGACGAAATGTTTGGAAGTAGCTCCATTGCACGTTCCATTGTACGCCATTCGCGTCAATTAAGTGAGTCGATTTCCGCCTATATACCCCAACGAGTGAGCAGATGGGTAGATACACGTTTCAATACGCAGGAGAATATCGTAGAACAGGGTGCCGCCTTCGATCTAGTTCGTGCTACCGTTAATCTAGTACTTGCGTCGCTATTAATTGCGCTAGGAACCTCCCTCAAATTACCTTTATCTACCACCTATGTTGCTTTTATGGTGGCCATGGGTAGTTCACTATCCGATAGAGCATGGGGTAGAGAATCGGCTGTTTTCCGTATCACGGGTGTCATTTCTGTGATAGGTGGCTGGTTTATCACTGCTGCAGCAGCTTTCCTATTATGTTTCTTAGTAGCAGTTGTGATGTATTACGGTGGAATAGCAGCCATGTTAGCTATGATTGTACTTGTTATTTTGCTATTGATTCGTAGTCATATCCGTTATGGTAAAAAATCGAAAGAGAGCGAAGCCGATAAAGTTTTTCGTTTAATGCTATCCACAACCGATAAAGAGGAGATTTGGGAACATCTATTAGCACATTGTAGACTAACACAACTAGCCGTTTTACAACATATAAACTCCTCCTATTCCCTCTTAACTGATGGTTTGTTAGAGGAGAACCTAAAGAAGATTCGTTCTGCCTTGTCGGGTATTAACAAAATGCGCGATAAATATTCTAAAGAGCGTAGAAAAGAGATTGTAGGGATGCGTCGTATAACGCTTAACCGCTCGATAGAGAAGAATACCTGGTTTCATTTAGGTGTGAATAGTGCGATACAAATGAACTATTCGTTACGTCGTATATCAGAGACCTGTAAGGAGCATGTTGCAAACAATTTCAATGCCCTTCCAGCCGATTGTAGAGCAGAGTTCTTGCCTATTCAAAGTAAGACTGTTGCTCTGTTTGAAGAGGCTATTATGATTGTCTCCACACACGACTACAGCGATGTAGGCACACTCCTATTGGCAGCCGACGAGTTTAAGAAAGAGCTCTCCAAGCTTCGTAAACAACAGATGAAACGTTTACAGACCGAGCAAGAAAATCTAAAGATAGGGTTGGTGTACTTAAACCTCTTGCAAGAGAACCAACAACTGATAAGCGATCTTCGTCATTTGTTGCGCGCAGCTAAACGGTTTCAACACTAAGCTAAAGGTTGGTGGTATAAAACAGGACAAGCGCTGAGCAACCAAGTCGAGAGCAAGCAAATAGGTTGTTTGGGAAAAGATAGCTATAGAAAAGGAGGAGAAAGAAGCTAGTTACAAAGCGGATTACTCCTCTTTTTTGCGATTAGACAACAGCGCTTTAATGTTGCGTTGTAAACCCTCATACTTCGCTCTCTTTACAGCAGACCCCTTAAAGAGAACCTGATACTCTTCGCGGGTTAGTTTTTCCCAATCCTCTTTTTGCATCGCCAAAAAAGCCTCGCTAGCTGTAAACTCCTCTACTTTAGAGGGGGTAGAGAATCGGTTCCATGGACATTTCTGTAAACAGATATCGCAACCGTAAATGGATTCTCGAATCGTTTTCTGCTGTTCGGGAGCTATCTCTCCGCGGTGCTCAATAGTGAGGTAAGAGAGGCAGGTAGCTGCATTAAGTAGGTGGGGTTTCTCCAGTGCGTTAGTAGGGCAAGCATCGATACATCTCTGACATGTTCCACACCTTTCCTGCATCGGCTCATCATAATCAAATGCCGCATCTATAAAGAGTTCGCCAAGAAAAAAATAGGACCCCGCCCCTGGAATAATGAGTTGGGTGTTTTTCCCAATCCATCCCAAGCCAGCCTGTTGTGCCCAATATCGTTCAAGAACAGGTGCTGTATCGCAAAAGACACGTCCCTTGATGGGGAGAAGCTCTTCGTGGATATAATCAAAAAGAGCCTGTAGCTTTTGTTTCATCACCACATGGTAATCCTTGCCATAGCTATAATAGGAAAATTGGAGTTGCTCCTCTGCCAACACCTGTGCCGGATAATAATTTAAAGCCACGGAGATAATACTCTTGGTGTCTTCTACCAGCAAAGAGGGGTCTAAGCGCTTCTCGGTGTTACGACTCATATACTCCATCCCTGCATAGTACCCCTTTTCTACCCACTTTTCGAGGTGGATAGAGGCGGCTCCTAAAGGATGTGCAGCAGCAATACCACAAGCACTAAACCCTAGTTCTTTTGCTTTTTTTTTGAGAAGAACGGTCTGCTCTGTTCGCTTATTACTCATCAATTGTTTTGAACGTATACCCCTGTTTTAATAGCCATTCTATGGCACGAGGTAGTGCATATTCTATGTTTTTCTTACTCTTTAGCGAATCGTGAAACGTAATGATTGATCCATTTCTGGCATATTTCTTCACTTTTCTGAAGACCTGTTTCCCATTGAGTCGTTTACTATAATCGCGTGTTACTAAGTCCCACATAATAATCTTATAATGCTTCTTTAATTCCATATATTGCGATCGTTTTAGATGTCCGTGTGGTGGCCTAAATAATCGTGAATGTATCAATTGATTTGCCTTTTCTGTATTTCTCATATAGGCTTGTAAATTTCTTCCAAATCCCTTGATATGATTAAACGTATGGTTACCCACCTGGTGCCCACGTTCTAGTATCATTTGAAATTCTTGCGGGTGTTTTCTAACATTGTCACCCACTAAGAAAAAGGTCGCTTTAATTTGATATGTATCTAGCAAATCGAGTACCCACGGAGTAACTTCTGGAATAGGGCCATCATCGAAGGTTAAATAGACGGATTTTTCGCTTTCATTTATCCGCCAGATAGCCTCTGGATAGATAGCTCTAAACAGAAATGGAGGTTGTTCTATCAGCACTGTTTGTAAAGTTTAGTCGTTTAGTATTGTTTTTGTTATTGTTCTTGTCCTTGTTGCGCTTCTTTTAATTGATTTGTTAATCCAGCTTTTGCGATATATTGATTATATAGTACATCGAGTGTCTTAGCCACTTGGTCGGCTTGCTCCGAGTTATACTTGGTGAGCGTTCTGTTAGCAGCATCTAATATACTGAGATAATATAAGCAGCGCTCGCTGGATAGATTGAAATGATAGTTGTCCATAGAGTAGTACCATTCCAAGAATTGTGTGGCATTTGTCACCACCTGTTGGATAATATTTTCACCCTTTTTGAGTTGTCCCACTTTAAACCAGGCAGTGGCCAAATCATTTGTACCATACCAATCTTCGTAGGGTACAGTAGTACTAGGAATCATCTGTTCGCAATACGTCAAAGCGTTGATTGCTTTCTCTTTTTTACCCTCTTTAAGCAGTTGGTTAATCAGTAAGACAAACATTCTACGATGTGTTTGACACATACGCATCACCGTTTCATCTAAGTAATTAGCAGGGTCGTTTATGTTACCAAATTTGAACTTATGCATGATATTATCATACATCTTTTCGCTATCCACACTTGCCCCTAAACTCTCCGCATTAAATGGAGAGATACGATAAGCCAATCCCTCTTGTATAAAGTATTTATCTAGATTCAGATGATTCTCTTTGCCCACCGTGGTAGCCATGTAGATAGGGCGTTCCCAGTTGGTATTGGCCAACATCTCGAGCATCATCAGCTCACTCTTGTAGAGCGCTTTTTTTCCTTTCAAAGAGATAATCATCTTATCTGGAATAGAGTCGTGCAAGGCAGCAGGGATAAGCATGCCAGAACGGCGGATAGCCGCTTTGTCTAAGGTGATTTCTAGCTCATCTGTTGGAATCATGCCCCGTTTTCTGACCCATAAATTGAGTACTGTTTTCAACTCAAAAGGATTCTCTCCAAACTCTTTTTTAGCCGCCTCGGGTTGTTCCTTAATAATCTTTAGAATTTTATCTTTTGCCTCTAAAAGAATAGGCACATATTCGTTTTTACCCTGTGCATATTCAATAGGTTGCCAATCGATAGGGATACCAGGGGAGTCGAGAGATGGACGCACCATTTGGTCAATATACCAGTCGGTCTGTAGGTAACTTAAGTTACACACTCTTACATCGGTACGATTTTTCTCCACCTCTTGGTTATACCATAGAGGGAAAGTATCGTTATCGCCATTGGTATAGATAATAGGATTTCCTTTTTGGGGTAGTGACATCAAATAATTGGAACCAAAGTCTCTTGCCGTATAACGGCCAGAGCGGTCGTGGTCGTCCCAGTTTTGTGCAGCCATTTGTAGGGGAATTAAGAGACAACCCGCAGTTGCCAATGCAGCAGCAGTTGTTTCATTTAGGTATTTGCGTAACAGCAGAGTCACCGCTGCTACTCCCATTCCAATCCAGATGGTAAATGCATAGAAAGAGCCTGCATAAGCATAGTCGCGTTCACGCGGTTGCATAGGTGTTTGGTTCAAGTAAAGCACAATAGCAATACCCGTCATAAAGAATAGGAAGAAGACTACCCAGAAGCTTTGTATACCTTTGTTTCCTCTATTTGCTTGCCAGAAGATACCTAATATACCCAGCAATAATGGAAGACAATAGTAAACATTGTGCCCTTTATTGTTGGCCAATAAATCTGGTAGCTTACTTTGGTCGCCTACTAATAGGTTATCAATGGGAGCTATACCCGTAATCCAGTTGCCATGTTCTAATTCGCCATTTCCCTGTAAATCGTTTTGTCTACCTGCAAAGTTCCACATAAAGTAGCGCCAGTACATAAAGTTAAGTTGATAAGATAAGAAGAACTTCACGTTATCCCATTGGGTAGGCATCTTCACGCTCTTTGGTTGTCCCTCTACCTCATCAAAATAGGTCACTGTTTTGCCGCCAACGGTCATCCAATTTTCATAGAGTGAGGCATGCTGTTTGCTATACATACGCGGAAAGAGCATGTTTTGCATATAGTGGTATTTAGTTTTATGATTTACCACGCTATATTGATCTTTCTCTGTTGCATTCTCCTTCACCTTTTGGCGATAGACCGGTGCAATTGTATCGATGTCTGCTGTAATATATCTACCCTCTACCTTCGTCTTAAGTGTCGATGTATAGGCTCTACCGTAAAGAAGTGGACGTTCACCATATTGCTCTCTTCCTAGATAATCGCCCAAGGAGAAAATATCTTCGGGAGAGTTCTGATCCATTGGTGGGTTAGCAGAAGAGCGAATCACAATCAGTGCATAAGAGGAGTAGCCAATACCAATCATCATAACACAGAGTAGTGTGGTGTGAATAGAACGGATATTTAATTTGTATTTTTCCTTTACTAGTGGTGTGAACAGATAGAAAGCCAAAGCACTAAGTAGCACCACGCCAACTAAAACACTCGTTGTTCCATGTCCATAGAAAGGTGTACCCGAAAGTGCAATGGTTAGTAGGAAGAAAAGATAGATCCATTTTGTTTTTTTACCCTGAAAACTGGTATAGATACCTCCAATAATAGAGCCAATAAAGAGCAACAGATAAACAATTAGTCCGCTATTAAAGGAGAACCCAAGTTGATTAACAAAGAGTAGTTCAAACCAGCCGCCAATCTTTACGATGCCCGGTACAATACCATAGAGCACTGCAGCAATGATAACCATAGCGACAAAAAGAGCCATAGCCGATTGTCGTATAGTAGCTTGCGGATGTTTCTTAAAGTAATAAACCAATACAATGGCAGGGATACAAAGCAAGTTAAGTAGATGCACACCAATGCTAAGTCCTGTGAGATAAGCAATTAGCACAATCCACTTATCACTATGCTCCTCATTGGCCACCTGTTCCCATTTTAAGATTAGCCAAAAAACAACCGCTGTAAAAAGGGAGGAGGTAGCATATACCTCTGCCTCCACAGCAGAGAACCAGAAGGTATCACTAAAAGCATAAACCAATGATCCCACGGCACCACTACCTAAGATGGTGATTAAGTTGCCCATAGAAACAGCCCCTTTTCCAGGAGCGACCAGTTTTTTAACCAACATAGTGATGGTCCAGAACAGGAATAAGATACACCCTCCACTCATCAATGCACTCATGATGTTTACCATATACGCCACATGTGTAGCGTCGCTAGCAAATTGTGTAAAAAGGTTTGCCATAAGCATAAAGAAAGGTGCACCAGGAGGGTGTCCAATTTCTAGATTATAGCTTGTGGTTATAAATTCTGGACAATCCCAAAAACTGGCAGAAGGTTCAACGGTAAGTGCATAGACGGTTGATGCAATAATAAAGATGAGCCAACCTACGAGGTTGTTTATTTTTTTATACTGTTTCATAAAGGTAGTGTATCAATAGATTCCTTAAGTTAGTAATATGTTGTTATAGACCTGCTTAACGACTCTGTTTAAGAACAGCGCGTAGATGGAGTGCTTTGTTTTCTGCCGCTTCCATAATCTCTCGTTCGCCAGGTCCTTTATTGTTGATACCGCAAAGATGTAGGATACCATGGATAATTGTGCGGTCTAGTTCCTCCTCGTAAGGGGTGTTAAATTCTTCTGAATTGCTCTTTACTGTATCGAGACTAATAAAGAGATCGCCAGCAAGAACATCTCCTTCACAGTAGTCAAAAGTGATGATATCTGTGTAATAATCGTGTTGAAGGTATTGTTTGTTAACTTCCAAAATTTTCTCATCCGAACAGAAAATATAGGCCAGCTCTCCTATTTTCTTTTGATAACTTTCTGCTACGCGTTTTATCCATGCGGAAGTGTCTTTTCGTCGGATAGAAGGCATCTTAACGCCCTCTGTTTGATAACTAATAGTCATGTCTTCTTATTTAAAAAATAAATAACAAATAAATATTGCTGCAAGAGAGCCGGAAAAATCGGCTATTAATCCGCAGTTGACTGCGTATCTTGTTTTTCGTATGCCTATGCTGCCAAAATAGACAGCTAAAATATAAAAAGTAGTATCTGTTGAACCTTGTAGCACACACGAGAGTCTACCCACAAACGATTCAGCACCATAGGTGTTCATGGCATCTACCATCAAGCCTCGTGAGCCGCTACCACTGAGCGATTTCATAAAAGCAGTAGGCAGAGCGCCCACAAAACTATCATCAATACCCAATAGATTTACGCCATAGGTAATGCCATTGATTAGTATATCCATGGCTCCCGATGCTCTAAACACGCCAATGCCCACCAAGATAGCAATGAGATAGGGTACAATACGTATTGCCGTTTGGAAGCCCTCTTTAGCTCCCTCTACAAAGGCGTCGTACACATTTATTTTTTTTCGCACTCCCGTTAAAATAAAACTGATGATAACCAGGAAGAGCAGTGAATTGGCAAATAGGGCAGAGTAGGTATCTATTTCTGCGCGACTCATCAAGCTAAAAAGATAGATAATCGATCCCATAAAAAAACTGATGCCGCCCATAAAGAGAAGAATCGATTTATTGATGAGATTGATACGTTGATAAATGCTTACCGTGATGATGCCCATCAATGTGGCAAAGAAAGTAGATAATAGAATCGGTAAGAAAATATCGGTAGGTTGCGAAGCCCCTGCTTGCACCCGATAGACCATGATGCTAATAGGGATAAGCACTAATCCAGAGGTGTTTAGCACAAGAAACATAATCATCGAATTACTTGCCGTATCTTTTTTAGTGTTTAATTCTTGTAGTCCATCCATCGCTTTTAGTCCCAGTGGTGTAGCAGCATTGTCCAGTCCTAACATATTGGCAGCAATATTCATAAAGATAGCGCCAATCACGGGATGTCCCTTAGGGATTTCTGGAAAAAGTTTACAAAAAACAGGACTAAGCCAGCGAGAAAAAGTACGAATAAGTCCGCTCTTTTCGCCAATCTTCATAATCCCTAACCAAAGGGATAACACACCTGTTAGTCCCAAAGAGATGTCAAAAGCTGTTTTAGAAGAGCTAAAGGTAGCGTTAATGATCTCTGTGAACACCTCCACATTGCCCATAAAGATAACTTGAATGAGTGCTGCAATGAAAGCGATAATAAAGAAAGCAATCCAGATGTAATTTAAAACCATTCGTATAGGTACTTTTAGTATAAGTGCAAATTTAGTAATATGTTTTAAAGAAATGAGCTATTTTTGCTATTTTTACACAAATCAAATTATATCGTCCCCATTTTATTTAACATTAAAAGAGATTTAAGATGTATCAACAGATAGTAGACGCTCTAAAAGAAGCATCCAGTCCAGAGAAAAAAGCTTTTCTGCCCTATTTCTTCAAAACAGGAAAAGGAGAATATGCCGAGGGCGACCTTTTTTTGGGAGTAACGGTTCCTGTTATTCGTTCCATTGCTAAAGAGTACCTAGGTGCTAGTTTATCTACCCTCCATGCTTTATTGCAATCCCCCTATCACGAATGTCGATTCTGTGCATTAGTCCTATTGATACATCAATTTAGAAAAGCGCCACTAGAAGCACGCGAGCCTTTTTTTCGTTTTTACCTAGAACATACCAACCGAATTAACAATTGGGATTTAGTGGATGTTAGTGCTCCGGCCATTGTGGGGGAGTATCTTTTTGACCAGCCACGTACCCTGCTTTATGAATTAGCTGCCTCCACCAATTTATGGGAGCAACGTATTGCCATGGTAGCCACGCTTTATTTTATTCGCCATTACCAACTCGATGATACCTTTAAATTAGCGCGATTGCTCCTGCATCATCCACACGATTTGATGCACAAAGCAGTGGGATGGATGCTCCGAGAAGCAGGAAAGAAAGAGCTCGAGCCCTTAGTTGTTTTTTTAGAAAAGTATGCTGCAGAGATGCCACGTACCATGTTGCGCTATGCTATTGAGAAAATGGATGCCGACCAGCGTCTTTATTTCCGGAGCAAAAAGAAAGGCTAAACAACTGTTTTAGGGGAAGCGCTGTATAAACTAATCGTTTTTTTTCTTTGCCACCTCTTTTTTGTGTAACTTTGTTCTCAATAATAGCTTTTATGGAAGAAAAATTTGATATACGTCACGAGCAGGTTGCTTCAACAGAGAGAGATTTTGAAAATGTATTGCGCCCACTTTCTTTGGACGATTTTAGTGGTCAGAATCAAGTTGTAGAGAACCTTCGTGTCTTTGTAACCGCAGCGCGTCTGCGTACAGAAGCATTAGACCATGTACTCTTGCATGGACCTCCAGGATTGGGAAAGACCACTCTTTCTTCTATTATAGCCAATGAACTTGGTGTAGGTTTTAAAATCACATCGGGACCTGTGCTCGATAAACCGGGTGATTTGGCGGGTGTACTTACTTCGTTAGAACCCAATGATGTACTTTTTATAGATGAAATTCATCGTTTATCTCCTATTGTAGAGGAGTACTTATATTCTGCTATGGAAGATTATCGTATCGATATCATGATTGATAAAGGTCCTTCTGCTCGTAGTATACAGCTCGATTTAAATCCCTTCACTTTGGTGGGAGCAACCACTCGTAGTGGTTTACTTACAGCACCACTCCGCGCACGTTTTGGTATCAATCTTCATCTAGAGTATTACGATGCAGAGGTGCTCACCAAAATAATTCATCGGTCGGCCAAGATTTTACAAGTGCCTTGTACTGCGGATGCTGCTGTAGAGATCTCCTCTCGCAGTAGAGGAACGCCACGTATTGCCAACGCCTTGTTGCGTAGGGTGCGCGATTTTGCACAGGTCAAAGGCACGGGAACCATCGATTTAGAGATTGCTCAGTATGCTTTAGAGGCACTCAATATAGATAAATATGGCTTAGACCAGATAGACAACAAGATATTGTGTACTCTGATAGACAAGTTTAAAGGTGGCCCTGTTGGGTTAACCACTATTGCTACCGCGTTAGGCGAAGATGCTGGTACTTTAGAGGAGGTATATGAACCTTTTTTAATTAAAGAGGGTTTTCTAAAACGTACCCCCAGAGGTAGAGAAGTCACCGAGTTAGCCTATCTTCACTTAGGCAAGACGCTGAAGAGTGAGTTTCCCTCTTTATTTTAATCCATTAGTTAGAGCAGTAGTATGGCAGGACTTAAATCACTAGCAAAGCAAACCGCAGTATATGGGGCTAGTAGTATCATTGGGCGTTTTTTGAACTATTTACTTGTACCCCTTTATACCGCTAAGCTATCTGCTGCTTCGGGTGGATATGGTGTGGTAACTAATGTATATGCTATTGTAGCACTTTTATTGGTCTGTCTCACCTATGGCATGGAGACTGGTTTTTTCCGGTTTGCCAATAAGAAGGAGGAGGATACCTCTCTTGTTTATTCCACGGTCTTGATAGGTGTTGGAACAAGTTCACTGCTCTTTGTACTCTTGTCTTTATTCTTTTTGCCTGCCATTAGTGGCTTTTTAGGCTATCAGGAACATCCCGAGTTTATCGGTATGATGCTTGTGGTGGTGGCTATGGATGCGTTTCAATCGATTCTGTTTGCACATCTGCGTTATCAGAACCGTGCGTTGACCTTTGCCACCTATAAGCTTCTGTTTATTGTAGGTAATATCTTGGTCAACCTGTTCTTTTTTCTGTGGGCACCGCTCATCTATCAAGCCCATCCTGCTTGGATAGCATGGCTCTACGACCCATCGTATGGCGTGGGGTATGCTTTTTTAGCTAATCTTATTTGTACCTCGTTCATCATGTTGCTCTTTTTTCCTGAGTTGTGTAAAGTGCATTTTCGTTATGATGGCGCCTTAATGAAGCGTATCTTTCGCTACTCTTTTCCTATCCTAATTTTAGGTCTGGTGGGTATCTTGAATCAGACCATCGACAAGATTCTTTTTCCCTTTTTAATGGGACAGACCCCTGAGGCTACTATGCAGTTAGGTATCTATGGAGCAGCTAGTAAAGTAGCCATGATTATGATGATGTTTACCCAAGCTTTTCGCTATGCTTATGAGCCTTTTGTCTTTGGTAAGAGTCAGGATAAAGATAATAAAGAGACCTATGCGCAGGTGATGAAATATTTTATTATCTTCTCTCTTTTAGCCTTTTTAGGTGTGATGTTCTATCTCGATTTCTTCAGATTTATCATTGCACCTGATTATTGGGAGGGGCTAAAAGTGGTACCCATTGTGATGGCTGCTTCGCTCTTTATGGGTGTCTATTTTAATCTCTCTTTCTGGTATAAGCTCATTGATGAGACCCGATGGGGGGCTTATCTCTCTTTGATTGGTTGTACAATTGTGATAGCAATAAATGTACTTTTTGTACCTATCTATGGCTATATAGCTTGTGCATGGGCTGGCTTTGTGGGGTATGCAGTGGCCATGCTACTCTCTTATGGACTGGGACAGCGCAAATATCCTATCGATTATCCATTGGTAGCTATTGGGAAGTATGTTCTATTAGCCATCGTTTTATACCTGCTTCATCTTTCCTTAAACTTCTTGGATGCATCTTTGCTCGTAAAGATGATGATACGCACCTCTCTGTTAGCCTGTTTTGTAGCCTACATTGTTCGCTGCGATTTGCCCTTGCAATCCCTTCCTTTTGTAGGGCGATTTTTCAAGTCTCGCAAGTAGATTTTGCTAATCGTCTATTCAAGGGATGGATGCTTCTTAACGTAGTCTACCAGCCTATTGAAACATCTATCCCCTGTGGATTATTCTCCATGCGCAAGAGTAGGGTATGGCTCTTCTTGAAGCATTAATTCTTTTTAATTCTTTCCAATGTTGCAAAGATTGGAAAGAATTGGTTATAATACTTTTTGAATAATATCATCAAATTGTTCTGTTTTGATATATCCTTTCTTTACTTTATTGAGTGGAATTTCTATTAATAGATTTTTTGACATCAGTCCTATCAAGTCATTCTTGGCTGTTGTTGGGGTAACCAAAAACTTATTTTGTAAATCTTTTACGGTTATAACCTCTTTGGGGTTATCGTGGAAAATTTTTATTATTTCAGCTTGTCGTTCATTGATATCTCCCAGATGAAGAAAAGCATTAGCTGCTTTTTTATCTTCTTGTTTTCTTTTTATGTATTCTTTCAAATCATTGAAAGCTAGATCTAACACGCGTAGATTATAATATACAAAATAGCCCATATCTTTTTCATCACACTCTGTATATAGATAGGATTTTTCATACATCTTTTTTGATTTGGAAATCACTTTTGAAATGGAAAGATACTCTGTTAGCCAATACCCTTGTTTGAGCATATACCAGTAGAATAGAGCTCTTGCCGTACGACCGTTTCCATCTACAAATGGATGCACATAGGCTATCATAAAATGAATGATGATACCTCTAATGATAGGATGTATAAATGCTTTTGCTTTTTCTTCATTAAAAAAGTGACAAAGGGTTTCAATAAAATCGGGTATTTCCTTAAAAGAGGGAGGTGTATGTACCGTTGTGTGAGTAATGCCATCTTCCACTACCACGTTGTTGTTGTCTCTGAATTTCCCAGCGTATGTAGATTGTTCTAGTGTACCCTCAGTCATTAAGGCATGAACTTTTAGAAACAGTTCTACTGTTAATGGTTCATTTTTATTCTCAGCAATAAATTGTATGGTTCTATAATTGTTGGAAATCATTTGTTGCGATTTGTCGCGTGGAGTTATCTTTTTTTCCAACATCTCTTTTGCTATCTTTCGAGTTGTTGAAGCACCCTCCATCTGGCTCGACGATATGGCTTCTTCCATAAGCGAGTTGATAAGGTATTGTTCTTTGTTTTGCTCAGGAATGATGGAATTAGCCCCCCATGAGCCTCCAAAATTCATATCAAAATTATGACACATACGCTGCATCTGGTCTGTAACAGATAAAGTTATCTCATACTTATCCCACACCATTTTGCGATTAGTTATGCGTGCTGCTTTGACAGATGCCCATAGTTGTTCTGCAGTAACTCCTTCTGGCAGCGTTTTGTATTTGACATCGCTCCAGTACTCATATTTTTCGTTTATGTGTTGTGTAAGTGGTGTTAGTGCTTTGTTAGGGGTAAAAAAAGCCTTAGCTAATTCTTTTCTGCTGATTTTAGGAGGGGATTCAATCATAATCTGTTTATATAGATTTATGCCATAAAGATACTAATTCTTTCCAATATTGCAAACATTGGAAAGGATTATAAAGTTTTATATTTGTGAATTTGTTCGAATTAGCTATTTCCTATCTTCTAATAGTCTGTGTGTATTGTCTTTAGTGCTATTTATCACTGTTTAAAACTATTACGATCACTTTTTCTAAAACAGACCCTTAATACTATTTTATGATTTACAACAATCTTTTTTTATACGATGTTTTTGAAGTAGTCTACCAGCCTATTGAAACATCTATCCCCTGTGGATTATTCTCCATGCGCAAGAGTAGGGTGTGGCTCTTCTCATCCCACGCATATTGCACCGTATCCTCTGTTTTATCTGCTGTAGAAACCGCAACTTTAGTAGGCTGTTGAGGGAGCAAAACACGGAAAACACCATTGGTGTTTAGTGGACTCTTCGCTACAAAGGTATAGCTGTTTTTCTTAATCTTCTCATCGCTGATACGAGCCGACCCTGCTAACACTTGTGGTGTCTGTTTGTTGGCTATTCTGTCGATAGAAAGGAGTAATGCTTGTTCTCCAGGTTTTACTGTTTTTTGCGATAGAACGGGCAGATTGGGGTCAAACAGATCGATAAAACAACCAGTCACCTGCTTGGCTGCTGCAGATGTGGATTCCTCCATCACGGCCAGGATAGTATATACTCCTCGTTGGAGTGCGAAATAATTTTTATAGTGTACGGGTGTTTTCTTTTCTTGATAAATCTGTTCAATGGTGGCCAGTAGTTGTTTATCGCCCTCTTTATGTAGGACAAATGCCTTTGGGTCTTTACGCATCACATAGACCATACCCTTTCCATAGCGATATACACCCTCTTTAGGATTTTTTGCTATATGGAGCAATGCAAAGAGATGATTTGCGGGGTGTTCATAGTGCAAAGAGCCGCTGTTCCACCACTCCGGTACCTGTTGGAAGGGGTCTGTATCGCTGCCTGCATAGATCAGTGTACCTCCCTTTTCTACCCAATCGGCTATGGCCTGATGTGCCTCCTCCGTTTGTGGCTTCATGTTGCTATAGGTCATCAGTAATATTTGTGTGTTTTCCCATGCCTTTTGATAGCCCACATTCTCTAGGTGCAATGTGTTGACCGGTATGCCTCTCTTTAGAAGTGGTAGCACCAATCCAAAGAAATTAGAGAGTTGCGGGTCCTCATAATTCGCTATCTTTTCTTGTGAACGCTGAAACATCAGCGAATTGCTCATCAACACACTTATCCCCTTTGTTCCATTCACTTCAGTTGTGTCCACCTGCATCCGTTTTAATGCATTTATCATGACCTGTATCTGCGTAGCGTAGTAACGTGGAATCTGCATCTTTTTCTCGCTCTTCTCGCTGGTTTGGTACCAACCCTCATAGATACGCTCTGGCCAAGGCATCACCTCATAATTAGCATTCATGGGATACATCAGCTGTGCCACAAAGGTTGCTTCGTAGTTTTTCTTAAAATCGCTCCAATCACGTGGGCGGTCCTCAATGGGGTCGGTTAGAAAATAAACCTTTCGGTGTGTAGGAGCCGTCATGCTCTGTAGTGTGCCATACTCCATAAAGGCGGTTTCAAAGACCCGCTCTTTATATACCCCATTAAAATAGTTGGGAACACGTGAAGTGCCTGTCCAGACCTGTGCAATGTAGCCATCTACACAGGTAAGCGAAGCTAGACTAGCCTCGGGACTCACTATTTGCCATTGCGAATAATTAATGAGCGAATGTGTGGGTACAAAGCAACGAATGGTGCGCCCCAGTGTTTTTCCATATCTCTTTGCATAGCTGAAACACTGTTGTAAAGCTCTGTAGTAGAGATGATATTTTAGTTTATTCGCTAAGTAGCGAGCTCTTGGGGATTGGTCTTGTGCTTCCCAGGGCGTATGGTAAAAAGCTTTCCATTCTCGTTTAAACGCTTCGCTATAGCCAGCAAAAGCCCAGTATTCAGGTTCCTCTAGGTAGATCACATCGATGCCGGCATCAATGGCTTTCTTGATATGTTCCTGCTGCATATATTTCAGAAAGTTTAGTGTTGGAACAATGTAGGGTGTTTCTTTCCCATGCCAAATGGTATCTCCTTGCAGGGTTACTTGTCCCTCGTCGTAATGGCTCTTTCCGTCCCATTTTCCTGTAAAATAATCGGCATAATTGCCCCAAGCTATTCCTGTCATAAAATGAGTAGTATAGCCTTTTGAGCGCCAGCTCTCTACACGTTGCTGAAATGTGATAGCTTTATAATCGTTGGCACCATAAACAATGGCTACATCTGCATCAACGTGTATTGAGGGCCTCCAAGCCTGTGCGGTTTGAAAACTTGTTTTTTCTGTGGACTTCTGGTCTGCTAGGTGCGAACGTTGTGTACCACTTGTACAGCTTATCAGTAGGGTGCTCAATGCGGCAATAAGGGTAATATAGGTTTTCATAGAAGTAGCGGGATAGGTGGTTAAATTTCTGCTAAAGTACAGTTCTTTTTTAAAGGAACAAATGTCATCTACTAGGGTCCATTTTTGCACTTCTCAAAACACAGCACTATTTTTGTGCATAGATAGCTATATTTGCCACAAAATATAGCACCATTTGCAATAAAAACTACCTATATTCTGGGTTTATTACTACCTATTTTTTTAGGAAATACTACCTCTGTTTTGGGGAAAAGGCATTTTGCCCCAAAAAAATAGGTAGTAATTGCTTTTTGTTAAAACAAAAATCCCCACAACGTTTTCGTTGCGGGGATTTCTTATTATGAGCGTTTATTGCTTATCTTTTGTTAGGTTTACGACGTGCCCAACCTTCACTACTTCTGTCGGATGAACTGCCACCTTCGTCGCTTCTCTTTCTGTCTTTACCTTTATATGCTCCACGAGGTGAAGTATAACCACGGTCTGAACGAGAAGGTTTGTCTTTTGAGCGGTAACCACCACCACCGGATGATCTGTTGCTACTGCCGTACGATTTTCTTGAACTGTTTCTTTTTGGAGAGGAGGTTTCTGCACCTGCCACTTCAACACTAACTCTTCTTCCGTTAATATCTAAGTTGTTTAAGCCCTCAAGAACATCGTTTTTTTGTGCCTCTGCTACTTCGAAGAAGGAGAAGTTTTTCATTAAGTCGATACGACCAATGTTAACTCTCTTATTGCGAACGTTGTGATTGATTAGCTCAATTACTTGGTTAGCATAAAAGCCGTCCATTTTTCCCATGTTGATAAACAAACGAACATATCCTGCTTCCGCTTTTCTTTCTGGACGATCGGAACGATCGCGACGGTCAGAACCATTGTCAGTAGGAGATTCTAGTTTATCTGCATTACGGTAATATTCTAAGAAACGGTTAAACTCTATAGAAACCATACGTTTGATAAGGTCTTCTTTAGATAACCATTCTAATTTTCTGTAAATCTCAGGAAGGAAAGCGCTAATATCTTCTTCGCTTACTTTTACTTTCTCGAGTTCATCAATTACTTTAATTAATTGTTTCTCACAGATCTCTGTTCCTGTTGGAATAACACCTGCTTCAAATTGTTTACCAATCTTATGTTCGATGGCACGCAATTTTCCTTTCTCGCGAAGGTTAATAATAACGATAGAGATACCTGTTTTACCAGCACGTCCTGTTCTTCCACTACGATGTGTATACGATTCTACCTCATCTGGCAAACCATAATTGATAACGTGTGTAAGGTCGTCAACATCTAATCCACGAGCAGCTACATCTGTTGCTACTAATATTTGAAGATGTTTAACACGGAACTTTTGCATTACGGTGTCACGTTGTGCTTGTGAAAGCTCACCGTGAAGCGAATCTGCATTATAACCATCTTGAATCAATTTATCGGCAATCTCTTGTGTTTCTTTACGCGTACGACAGAACACAATACCATAAATCTGAGGGTTAGAATCGGCAATACGCTTAAGCGCCATGTACTTATCTTTGGCATGAACAGTATACGCTACGTGGCGTACGTTCTTGCTTCCTTCATTCTTGGTGCCAATGGTTATCTCTTTGGCATTGTTTAGATATTTCTTTGAAATACGAGAGATGTCAGACGACATAGTAGCCGAGAACATCAATGTATTACGATCTTTAGGAACTTCTGACAGAATAGCGTTGATGCTTTCTGTAAAGCCCATGTTTAACATCTCATCTGCTTCATCCATAATGACGTTTTTTACAAATCCTAGTTGGACTGTTTTACGTCTCATAAGGTCTAATAAACGACCTGGGGTAGCTACAACGATATGAACTCCTCTCTTTAGAGATCTGATTTGACTGTCGATAGATGAACCTCCGTAAACGGGAAGTACTTTTAATCGATCAACATATTTCGAGTAGTCGCTTAAATCTCCTGCTATCTGTAAACATAATTCACGCGTTGGACATAAAATAAGAGTTTGGGGTACTCTGTTTTCGATATCTGTTTTTTGGATAGTTGGTAATCCGAAGGCTGCTGTTTTACCTGTTCCCGTTTGTGCAAGTGCTACAACGTCATTTCCTTCTCCTAATAAATAAGGAATAACTTTTTCTTGTACAGGCATAGGGTTCTCGTACCCCATTTCTTCAATTGCTTTAAGTATTTCTTCCGAAAGACCTAAATCTTTAAATGTCTTCATTAACTGTTTTTATAAATTCGGGAGCAAAGATACGCATAAAAAACGGAATATCAGTAAGATGCAGCGAATTCTTTTGAAACGGAGTTATTATAAGAGCTACATACGTTGGCCGAAAAATCTATTCCACATTGTATTATTTTGTCCCATGTGGGGTCATCTAAATGTGCTATGGCAGAGCGGGTAACCTCGTATTTGAGTAGGCCATAAATGATGCCAGCGTTAAAATTATCGCCTGCTCCTATCGTGCTTACTGTATGGATGGGTGGTATAGAATAGCTTTTTGTGATGCTGTTGGTGCGTAGCTCAATGTTGCGAGCAGCAGAGGTACAGATAAAATTAGGACAGTTGTATTTGATTTGTTGTAGATAGATTTTATCTACTTCCTCTAGGTTATACATGTTCTTAAAATCTTCGTCCGACCCTCTTACAATGGTGGCATATTCTAAGTTTTCACTAATGGCAGGTGCCAATTTCACCGATTCGGGGATATGCGATTTTCTGAAATTGGGATCGTAGTAGAGTATGGCCTTTTGTGTTGTGGCGTAGTCTAAGAAATCTTTAACTCGTTCTCTCAAAGCGGGGTTGAGCGCATAGTATGAGCCAAACACCACAATATCATTCTCCTCTATGGTAGGAAAGGTAACTTCTAATCGTTGTTTGGGATAATCTTTGTAAAAAGAGTAATCGGCATCGTTGTTATTATCTAGAAAAGCCAGGGAGATGGGCGATTTACCATCTGGAAAAGTATCCACATATTGTGTGCTGATGTTGTTCTCCACCATGAACTGTTGGATAATCTCTCCCACTTTATCGTTGCCTATCTCTCCAATAAAACTAACATCCAGCCCCATGCGTCCTAGAGAGACTAGTCCGTTAAAAACAGAACCTCCAGGAACAGCTGCGGTGGGTTGTCCATCTTTAAAAACAATATCTAGTATTGTTTCTCCGATACCAATAATTTTACGCATAGCTTATTTCTTTAATTCCAAGCGCGACTTTTCGCCTAAATATCCGCCGTGATGACGTTTAGAGTACTCTTGGATGCTGAATTTTGTGGATTTCATTGTCTCCACTACCAAGATATCGCCAATGATGGTCATCATGGTGGTAGAGGTGGTGGGGGTCATGCCCAATGGACAAACTTCATCGGGGTTGCCGGTAAATAGACAAGCATCGGCAGCCTCTGCTAGCGGACTTTTATCGTTACCTGTGATAACAATAAATTTTAAGTTGGGGTATAATATTCGAGAAAACTTAGTGAGCTCTACAATCTCTCTTGTTTTACCCGAGTTAGAGATGAGAAGGAGGAGGTCGTTTTCTTGAAAGATGCCTAAATCGCCGTGTTGCGCCTCGCTAGGGTGTAAAAAGACAGCGGGTATACCTGTTGAACAGAAAGTAGTAGCAATGTTCATTGCTATTTGTCCGGCTTTGCCCATGCCTGAAGTGACTAACTTTCCACCTTTGTTGTGTACCTGTTCCATAATCAGAGCAAGTGCTTTTTCATATTCATCCCCAATTGGAATATTAAGAACTGCTTGTGCTTCTTTCTGAAGTAGACTTTTTATTGCTTCTATCATAATCTGTTAGTTGTTTAAAAGAATAAGTAATTCGTCCAAAGTATTGGCCAAATCAAAATAATGGGACACTGGATGGCGCATAAAACCTGTGGCATGCAGCTGATTAATCCATGTGAGCAATGGCTGGAAGAACCCATTTACATTATAAAAGATAACGCGTTTTTCATGATAGCCTATCGAGGAGGCTGCCATTACATGAAAAACTTCGTCGAGGGTTCCTATACCTCCTGGTAGTGCAACAATGGCATCTGCCTGCTGTACCATTACATCTTTCCGATCGCTTAAATTGTGCGTTGTGATTAATTGGTCTATGTACAAGCTAACTTTGTTGTTTTCTTCCAATTTACTAGGAACTACTCCTATTACATTTCCGTTTTGTTCTTTTACGGCTTTAGCAAGATGTTCCATCAGTCCCATAGAAGACCCACCATAGACTAAGGTATGTTGGTTTTTTCCAATCCACTGACCTAAATCGTTGGCTGCTTGTATGTAAGCTGCGTCTATATCATCTATTGCTGAGCAAAAAACGGCTATCTTTTTCATATATTGTTCACTAATCTTTTGCAAATATCTATAATTTTCTACGAATAAACGTGCTATTTTTTATTTTATTACTAGAATACTGCTATCTTTCAATAGCTTCATCTGCTTTTTTATCTGCTCTATTGAATAGATTTGTAGTTGTACACCGCTATTCTATATTTATTGTTGTATTTTTGCAGCCAATAAAATTGCAATAAGATTTATGAGTTATCAGCATATTACGTTAAAAAATGGTCTTCGTGTTATTCATCAATCTACCTCTTCGAATGTTGCTTATTGTGGCTTTGCCGTTAATGTAGGTACGCGTGATGAACAAGAGAATGAGTTAGGAATGGCACATTTTATAGAGCATTTAATATTTAAGGGTACCAAACACCGTAAAGCATGGCATATTCTAAATCGAATGGAAAATGTGGGAGGCGACCTAAATGCCTACACCAATAAAGAGGAAACCGTTGTTTATTCCGCTTTTTTATCCGAACATTTTGAACGTGCTGTGGAGTTATTGAGCGATATTGTTTTCTC
>JAQWAN010000165.1 GCA_028707655.1 Bacteroidaceae bacterium | reverse complement strand
GCGAGTCTATGATACGCTCATTATTATTGGTGTCGCCATAGGCAAAGTCAAAATAGTTCGTATTAATGAAAGGGGTTAAAACGGACGTATCCTCATCGGTAAAACCACTAGGATCGGTTCCATTAATAGGACAAGAATACAAAAAATAAAAAGGACCAACTCTAAGACTTCTCGTTTTTAGAATTGGTCCTTTTTAGGTAAAGATACTTAAGCCACTGTTTCCTACCATTTTAACTAGACCAGGAAAAAGGTGTAAGCCAATCTAAAGAGCAACTAGCTGAAGCATTAAAAATGCTGTTCATTCTTTTTTCGTCTTCAATAGAATTGCCAAAAAGACTTGTTTAAGTCGTAAGAATGTATAACTTTGTTACAAACAAACGTAAACAATAGAAGAGTCAACCACTACTCCTATTTTAGAATCATGGAAAATAAAAAAAAATACACACAGCGCGAAGAAAAGGCGAATTACCTCACCCATGCCTTGGGTGTATTCATTGCAGTTATTGCTACCCTCTTTTTGTTACAGCGAGCTCTTGCAGCCGATAATCTGTGGGCTATTGCTGCCTATGCTATATTCGGATTTGGCATGGTTATTTGCATGCTTTCGTCCACTATTTATCACTACGTTCAGGAACCTAAGTTAAAAGCGTTACTACGACATTTTGACCATGGGAATATCTACGTACTGATTGCAGCTACCTATTCGCCCTTCACTCTAATTCTATTGAGAAATGAAGGACTGTGGGGCTGGGGCCTTTTTGGATTTGTTTGGTTAGTAGCTATTGTTGGTATCAGCTTTAGTTTTCAAAAGCTCAAGGCCAATAATCATATATCAACAGCCTCATATGTATTGATGGGGATGGTTATCTTATTAGCTATTCAACCATTAATCACCGTATGTGTAGAGAATGATTGTTTGGATGCTCTATATTGGATGGCAGCTGGCGGCGTATTCTATCTTATTGGTTCCGTGTTTTACGCATTAGCTAAGCATGAATTTATACATACTGTATTTCATCTGTTTGTACTGCTCGGTTTAGGCTGTCATATTGTATCCACTTTTCTTATTCCAGTAACGATGCAATAGACAATAGAGATCTATCCTAATTCTGCATTATAGATGTTAGTTAATTTATTTACGTTTCAAAAATGAATATAATTACCAATCAAGAAATCAACGGCAAATTCCTTTACTATGCTTTTGTTGCAGGAAGTCAGCAATTGCTAATACATCAGGAAGAGATAAACAGAATAAATGTTTTTCCTGTAAGGGATAAGGATACAGGCACCAACCTAGCGTCTACCATTCGTGCAGTAATAGATACTACACGGCCAGATAAGTCCTACAAGAAGACAATTGGGAATATTGCGGAAGCAGCCTTAATTGGAGCAAGAGGAAATTCAGGAATCATTTTTGCGCAGTTCTTACATGGATTAAATAGGGTAATAAAGAACAAACAAAAAATCAACTTTTCTGAATTTGCAGAAAGTGTAAAAAAGTCAATTCCTTTTATGTATGAAGCAGTTGCTAATCCTATTGAAGGAACCATGTTAACCGTTATACGTGATTGGTCCGATTTTTTATCTAGCAAAAAAGAATCCTCTTCTGATTTTAAAAAGAACATCTTAGACTCCACAGAAGTATTAAACAAGTCGCTATCCGAAACAACGTCTAAACTCAAAGACCTAAAAAAATATGGATTTGTTGATGCTGGTGCTAAAGGTTTTGTGGTATTTATTCAGGGGGTAATTAATTTTATCCAAAACAGGAATATCACTCCTCTCGCCATTGAAAAAATGGAAACAATTTCACTCCTTCATTCCGAAGAGATAACGGATAAACAACTAACCTACCGCTACTGTACCGAGGCTATCCTGAAAAACGTACAAACGAATAGACATCACATAAAACCGTTTTTAGCTAAATATGGAGATTCTGTTGTAGTAGCAGGTTCTGCAAGCACGTGCCGTATTCATGTGCACACCAATCAGCCCGCTACCCTCTTTGACCAACTAAAAGAAATGGGCACTATTACCTTTCAGAAGGTGGATGATATGCAACGTCAGCAAGATATGGCAAAAAAAAAGAAAATGGAATATTGCTCTAGTCACCGACTCAACTTGCGATTTAGCACAGGAGCTGATTGATTTTTATCAGATTAATGTAGTGCCACTTAACTTGAATTTTGGGGATAATCACTATCTAGACAAAATAACCATCCAACCTGAACAGTTTTATAACTTGCTAGCTAGTAGTGAGGATTTCCCAAAAACATCGCAAATTAATGAACGCACCTTTACAAATTTATATGCGCAGCTAGCCTCCTACTATGATGCGATTATCTCCATTCATCTAACTTCAAAGTTTAGTGGAACATATGCAAACAGCGTAAAAGCTGGTCAACGAATTCAAAAAGAGTGGAACAAGCCTATCTATGTTATCGATTCGAAGAACTTATCGGGTGCACTGGGGTTGTTGGTTTTAAAAACAGCGAAAAACATTGAAGCAGGTATAGCGGCAGGAGAGATTGTTCAATCCCTTGAAACAGATATCTCAAATGCAAAGATTTTTGTAAGTGTAAAACAATTAAAATACATGATTAAGGGAGGCCGTGTTTCGAAACCTGCGGGATTTATAGCTAATGCATTAGGCATCAATCCAGTTATCTCAATGGACAATAATGGAAACTCACTCTTATTTGGGAATACATTTAGTCAAAAAGCGAGTCTCAATAAGATATTCAAACATATCAAGAAGATTAGTCGGGGACAATCGGTATGGAATTATATTCTCTTACACGCTCATAATCCCGATGGTGCTTCAAAAGCAAAACAACGAATGATAGAGCTCACTGGTAAAGAGCCAGTATCTACCGTAGATATTTCTCCTGTAATTGGAATGCATGCGGGAAATGGGTCTATTGCTATCTCCCTATTATTCACGAAAAAATAAAAGTCATGTTAACACTCTTTCTACAAGCCATGCTTGTTGTATTTATTCTTGTTACCCTTTTGTGGGGATGGAGTGTGCTGCTAAAGAACGTGAGCATCGTCGATCTTTTTTGGGGTATAGGGTTTATCCTAGTAAATGCCATTTATGCCTTTAAATCGGGAGACATGTATACGAGAAAAATACTATTATTAGCTTTTGTCACACTTTGGGGGCTCCGTCTTTTCGTGTACTTAGCATCTCGAAACATGGGCAAAGGGGAAGATTTTAGATACCAGGAATTCAGAAAAAAATATGGTGCCGAACGGTATTGGAAGATTAGTTATGTACAGACATTTCTACTACAAGGAGCACTAATACTCTTTGTTTCATTACCCCTTTTAGGAACAAATGTTGAAACGCACTCCAATGCACTGAATTTACTAGACTATTTGGGCATTCTTGTTTTCATCGTTGGTTTTACTTTTGAAGCAGGCGGCGATTTTCAACTGACACAATTCAAAAAAGATCCAAATAATAAAGGGCAAGTTTTAAACACTGGTTTTTGGAAATACACACGACACCCCAACTATTTTGGCGACTCTGCTGTATGGTGGTCCTTTGCTATCTTTAGTATCTCAGCGGGTAACTATTGGACCTTTATTGGTTCCATAGGTATGACACTACTTATTATTAAGGTCTCTGGTGTAGCTCTCCTAGAAAAGAGTTTAAATGAAAACAAACCAAAATATAGGGAATACATACAAAAAACAAACTCTTTCTTCCCTTGGTTTCCCAAAAAATAATACGGATGGATTATAGTAGTAAAAATATTTGGCTTCTTCTTTTTATAATATGGGGTTTACCTTTAGGTTATTACCGCAGTAAGTTCAGAAAAATAATCTATCAAACCGATAGTTGGATAATTAATATTAAGCCTGTTTTTTGGAAAGAAATCAAAGGCTTGTTCACAACTCTATATCCAACTAATTTGAAGTATAAAAGATTCAAGCGATTTTATCTATTTTATCTCATCATCTATCTGTTTCTCTTTATTAGTTATTTATATTTCAACAATAATACACAAGACATGGACAAAACAACAGTAGGAAGTACTATTCCATCATTCGAATTAAAAGATCAGCATAACAATTTGTTTTCAATTGATTCGGTCTTGGGCAAAAAGAATGTAGTGATCTATTTTTATCCTAAAGATGACACCCCAGGCTGTACTGCTGAGGCCTGCGCCTTTCGCGACCAGTTTTCAGTTTTTGAAGATGCAGATGCTATAATCATTGGAATTAGTGCACAGTCGGTTGAAAGTCACCTCGCTTTTGCAAAAAAACATAACCTCAACTTTACATTACTAAGTGACCACGGTAATAAGGTTCGTAAATTGTTTGGTGTACCCTCTAATTTGTTCAGACTTATTTCGGGCAGAGTGACCTACATTGTAGATAAAAAAGGTAAAGTGGTTTTTACATTTAACTCACAGACACAAGCAGAGAAGCATGTCACTGAGGCTTTACGTATTCTAAATGAAATCAAATGATATTGTTTTACGAAATAAGCTTTTTGCTACTAGCCTATCTGTTTGGTTCCATCCCAGTTGGTTATTTACTGACGAAATATTATACCGGGCAAAATATTCTAAAACTAGGCAGTGGAAACATTGGATCTACTAATGTAAGACGTTTTACGAGTAAGAAGTTAGCACTTATCACCCAACTTCTAGACATGCTAAAAGGTTTTTTACCCGTTGTTCTTTTTTTAGTGTGCAAGCCTTCCTTTTCTATTCCACATTACATCTTACTATTAGCATTAGCCGCTATAATTGGACACGATTTTAGTTTATTCTTAAAATTTAAAGGTGGTAAGGGAGTAAATACCACCTTAGGTGCGTCAGTATTGCTTGCACCCTATGCTGTTTTTATTGCAGTTGGCTTATATTTTATTGTAAGATGGCAATTCAAATATGTTTCATTGGGTTCCATAGTAATTGCACTTACAATGCCATTTATTAAGATGCTTATGTATGGATTTACACCTACATTTTATTACATACTCGTTTGTTTATTTT
>JAQWAN010000164.1 GCA_028707655.1 Bacteroidaceae bacterium | reverse complement strand
GACCTGCTTACAATACATTTTCAATTTATTCTGATGAAATAAAATCAATAGGTTCAGATACAATGCTTAATGTATTAACATATGTTGGCGCTAATGCACAGATATTTCGCATATTAACAAGAGGCGCCGAGCCTTCTAATGGAGAAATTAAGAATCCCCTTTTCCCTCTTTTAGTAATTGCACCAGCTCTTGGTTGCTTCTGGCTATTTTTACTTGGAGAGATAGTCCTAATGATTTCGCTAAATCCATTCCTAGCTCATATTGGAAACCCATCTCTTGGCCTCTGTAAATGAAATAGGAGGTGGAGCTATAGAGTGTAAGCATAACTAGCTTGCCACTATCTTTTATTTGTGGAAGGTCATGAACGCTGCTCTCTTGTACACTCGTCTTTCTGTTATACTGACAAGAAAAAGTCAGCACCATGGAAAGAAGAAGCATACAAGGCAACTTTTTCATGATTCTATTTTTTGTTTAGATGTAGATTCTTTTCAATGTACATTCGTAATACATCAATGGCAATTTTATTTTCTCCTCCTTGTGGTACAATTAAATCGGCATAACGTTTGGTAGGTTCAATAAATTGCAGGTGCATTGGTTTTAGAATATGTGTATAACGTTCCATCACATTGGCTGCAGTACGTCCACGTTCTACAATATCTCGCTGGATAACACGAATCAATCGTTCATCAGGGTCTGCGTCCACAAATATTTTTAGATCCATTAAGTTGCGCAGACTTTTATCACAGAGTGCTAAGATACCTTCAATAATGATTACATCGCGTGGTTCAATATGAATAGTTTCGGGTTGACGCGTACAAGTTATATACGAATAGGTAGGCTGTTCAATGCTTTTTCCCTTCTTAAGCATTGAAATATGTTTGGATAGTAAAGACCATTCAAACGCTTCTGGGTGGTCAAAATTAATGTTTTGTCTCTCCTCTACTGGTACGTCACTACTATCTTTATAATAGGAATCTTGTGGTAATAGAACTACTTCACCTGGAGGAAGACTTTCAATAATTTTTTTAACGACGGTTGTCTTTCCGGAGCCTGTTCCGCCTGCAATTCCGATAATTAACATGTATTAGTTTTTATTTGTGCGCAAATAAATTACTTTTGTCTGTGTATACTTTCTATACTATGTATAGTCTGTATACGGCAACAAAAGTACGAAATAAATTAATATAACAAAGTATGGTTAAGCACATTGTTCTTTTTAAATTGAAAAAAGAGATCGCAGAATCTCATCGTTTAGAAGCGATGAATAAGTTTAAAGAAGCTATTGAAGCACTTCCTTCCGTGATGGATTTTATCCGTAAGGTGGAGGTTGGTTTTAATTGTAATGATTCTGAAGTGTATGATATTGCCTTGTATAGTGAATTTGATTCTTTAGAGGATGTGAAAAGATATGCTACCCATCCACAACATGTGGCTGCAGGTAAGTTATTGGCGGATGTAAAAGAGAGTCGCTCGTGCGTGGATTATGACTTTTAATGAACTAAAATGGATTGTGTATGAAAAAATGGAATATATTTCTTCTTTTATTTGTAGCCTTTTGCTCTTTGGCAGAAGCACAGATTCAAGAACCCATCAAGTGGGAAACCAGTTTAACAAAACAGGCTAATGATAAGGTCTCTTTGTTATTTTCGGCCTCTATTGATGAAGGATGGCATATATATGGTATGGACGTTGCCGATGGCGGTCCTACAAAAACAGCCATCACTTTCACCACGCTGCAGAATGCAGAGGTGGTGGGAGCATTAACAGCAGATTTGGAAGCTGATCATCATTTTGATAAAATATTTGAGATGGAGGTTAGCTATTACCAACATCCAACAGTATTTTCTCAGGTTGTTCAGGTTGAAAATGATGCTTATGTTATGGAGGGTTATTTAGTGTATGGAGCTTGTGATGACGAAAGTTGTCTACCTCCTACTAAAGTTTATTTCTCGTATAAAGGGGAAAATGCTCCAGCTGTTTTGCCAGCTGCTGCTCCATCTACCACTAAATTGGTGGAACAAGCAGATGTTTCTTCCTTGTGGAAACCAGTAGTGAAAGAGCTGCATGCTTTTAACAATGAAGTCTCTACCCACGACTATTCTTGGTTGTATATATTTATAACCGGATTTCTAGGCGGTTTATTAGCTTTGCTAACTCCTTGTGTATGGCCAATTATTCCCATGACCGTTAGCTTCTTTTTAAAACGTTCAAAAGATAGGAAAAAAGGAATACGAGATGCATGGCTCTATGGACTTTCCATTATTGCTATTTATCTTTTCTTAGGATTGAGTGTGACGATACTCTTTGGGGCAAGTGCACTGAATGCGTTGTCTACCAATGCTGTGTTTAATGTATTGTTCTTCCTTATGCTAGTTATTTTTGCTGCTTCTTTCTTTGGTGCTTTTGAATTGGCATTGCCTGCTTCTTGGAGCAACAAGGTAGATGATAAAGCAGAAAAGTCTGGCGGTTTATTGGGCATCTTTTTGATGGCTTTTACACTAACGTTAGTCTCCTTCTCTTGTACAGGACCAATAATTGGATTCCTGTTGGTTGAGGTAGCTACCTCTGGAAGTGTAGTTGCTCCGGCTGTTGGTATGTAGGCTTCTCTATTGCACTCGCACTGCCTTTTACACTGTTTGCTCTTTTCCCCTCTTGGCTAAAATCGATGCCTAAGTCGGGTGGATGGATGAATATTGTGAAGGTAACCTTAGGTTTTATCGAATTGGCCTTTGCCTTTAAATTTTTATCCGTAGCTGATTTAGCTTATGGATGGGGCATCTTAGATCGTGAAACCTTCCTTTCCCTGTGGATAGTCATCTTTGGTTTATTAGGTTTTTATCTCTTGGGTAAGATTCGTTTTCCACACGATGATAAAACAGAGCATGTATCGGTGCAACGTTTCTTTAGTGCAATGATTGTTCTGGCTTTTACCGTTTATATGATTCCCGGTTTATGGGGAGCTCCTTTAAAAGCAATTAGTGCTTTTGCACCTCCAATGCAGACACAAGACTTTAATTTATATGGTCAAGATGTGCATGCCCAGTTTGATGATTACGAAGCAGGTATGGCCTATGCTAAACGCGTTGGTAAACCAGTGATGTTAGATTTTACAGGATATGGCTGTGTTAATTGTAGAAAGATGGAAGCTTCGGTATGGACCAATGAAAAGGTACATAGCTTGTTGACAGACGATTATGTATTGATTACTCTTTATGTGGATCATAAGCAATCGTTAGAAACGCCTATCACTATAGAGGAAAATGGAAAAACCATCCGTTTAACTTCGGTTGGCGATAAGTGGAGCTACCTGCAGCGTACCAAATTTGGTGCAAATGCTCAGCCTTATTATGTTTTGTTAGATAATCAAGGTAAACCTTTGAATCACTCCTTTTCTTACGATGAAAATCCTGAACATTATATAGATTTTCTTGAAACAGGTCTGATTAACTATAAAAAATAAAAGTCAATTGTTCCATAAATAACGGTTTTTACTGCTTTTCTGACTAGAAGATGCTCTTAAAAGTTATAAAACGTTAGCAAATGACAGTTTTTTATGTAGATTTATTGTAGTTGTTAATTATTTATCTACATTTGAAATGTAATAATTTATAGAATGAGAAATAATAAAGTATACCATCATCATTTACCTAACGAATATCGATAGGCTACTAGTTGTATACTTAAAAAACTAAAAGAAGAGACTTGCCTATTAAGGTAAGTCTCTTTTTTATTTAAAAAAAAACTATGTTAAGAATTGCTGTACAATCAAAAGGACGCCTCAATGAGGATACCATGTCCTTGTTAAAAGAGTCGGATATCAAGTTAAAGAGCTCTAAACGTACCCTGCTGGTACAATCGACTAACTTTCCATTAGAGATATTATTCTTGCGAGATGATGATATCCCTGAGTCGGTTGCTTCTGGTGTGGCAGATATTGGTATTGTTGGAGAAAATGAATATGCTGAAAAGGGCGAGACAGTAACTGTTTTTAAAAAGCTAGGTTTTAGCAAATGTCGTTTATCTTTAGCTATTCCAAAAGATGTAGATTATCCAGGTTTGCAATGGTTTGAAGGGAAAAAGATTGCCACCTCCTATCCTGGCATCCTTCGTAAATATATGAAAAGTCATGGTGTAAACACAGAGGTGCATGTGATAACAGGATCGGTAGAGGTTGCTCCTGGCATTGGTTTGGCAGATGCCATCTTTGACATTGTTAGTTCGGGTTCAACATTGGTTAGTAATCACCTCAAAGAGGTAGAGGTACTGATGAATTCAGAGGCCGTGTTGATAGGTAACACCAATATGGACGAGGATAAGCGAGCCATCTTAGATGAATTGTTATTCCGTTTAGATGCTGTAAAAACAGCTGTAGATAAGAAATATATACTATTGAATGCTCCCAAAGATAAGATTGACGAGATTGTTGCCATGCTTCCTGGTATGCGAAGTCCTACGGTAATTCCTTTAGCACAAGAGGGCTGGTGCTCTATACATACCGTGTTGAGTGAGGAGTTCTTCTGGGAAAATATCAATCGCTTAAAACAATTAGGGGCAGAGGGTATACTAGTGCTTCCTATTGAAAAAATGATACTCTAACACAACAACCATGAAAATAGTATCCTATCCAACCAAAGAAGAATTATCCGAATTAGTAAAGCGATCCTCTGTGAAAGACCCAACGCTTGCTTCTACTGTTCGTTCAGTATTAGCACGTGTGCGTCAAGAGGGCGATAAAGCCTTACTAGCATTAGAACAGCAGTTTGACGCCCCTCTTTTAACGGATATAGTGGTCACTTCAGCGGAGATGGAAGCAGCATCTGCTAAGGTAGATGACTCCTTAAAAAAGGCTATTCAGACTGCAAAACGAAACATCGAGTTGTTTCATCGTTCGCAGAAATTGGTGGTAAACCCCGTTGAGACAACCCCCGGTGTTGTTTGTTGGCAGCAACAAGTAGCCATTCAATCCGTTGGGTTGTATATACCGGGTGGAACAGCACCTTTGTTCTCTACGG
>JAQWAN010000163.1 GCA_028707655.1 Bacteroidaceae bacterium | reverse complement strand
CAGGGTTTATTAGTTGGGGGAGTGCATCCACATAGGTATTCAATAATTTTTTAATACCTCTATATTCTAGTATCTTGGAGATGATGGCATGCTTTCCCTCTAACTTCATTAGTATTTCTTCGGAAGTAGAGTATTGTCCCGATTTTGTTTTCTTTGCTTTTTCTGACAGTTTAAGTTTATCAAACAGCACCTCTCCAACCTGTTTAGGCGAGGAGATATTAAAGCTCATCCCAGCCATTTCTGTAATCTCTTTTTCGAGCGCAATAAGTTGATTGGTAAAATCTATCGAGGTTTTTTTCAGTGCTTGGGTATCGAGGCAAACCCCATTTCTCTCCATTGTTGCTAGCACACTTACTAATGGCATTTCAATGGTATTAAATAGAGCTTCGTCTTTTTCTTTCTTTAGTTGTTTTTCTAGGCACGTTTTTAATTGAAAGGTGATGTCTGCTTTTTCGCAAGCATATTCATATATAGCATCTGCCGGCAGTTGTGCTATTGTTTTTTGCTCTTTTCCTTTTGCGCCTATTAGTTCCTCTATTTTTATGGTTTGGTAGTTAAGATAGATTTCAGCTAAATAGTTTAAGTTGTGATTTAGTTCCGGTTGAAGAATATAGTGGGCCACTGTGGTGTCGAATAGTTGGCCCCTAATGGTTGCACCATGATTAGATAAGACAATAAGGTCGTTTTTCATATTTTGACTAACTTTAACAATATTTTCTTTTTCAAAGAAGGGAGACAGCTCCTTTACTATTTTGCTCGTTTCCTCGAGGCTATCTGGTATTGGTACATAGTAAGCCTCATTTTCCGTGAAGCAAAAGCTGATACCTACCAATTTTGCCGTCATTGCCTCTGTACTCGTTGTTTGTGTGTCTATACAAACATTTTTTTTCGACAATAATTTTTTTAATAAAATAGCTCTTTCCTCCTGATTATCAATGATATGGTAGCTGTATAACGACTCTTTTAAGGTCCTGAGATTTTGATTTTCATCTTCTCCCTTATCCTCGTCGGCAAATACGCTAAAGAGATCGGCTTCAACCGGTTGATTTTCTTTCACCTTTTTCTCCTCTCCAATAATTCTGGTAAGGAAAGTCTTAAATTCAAGTTGATTAAATAGTTGTGTCAGTTTTTCTTTGTTGATCTCTTTTCGTTTCAAATCATCAAAATGGATTTCCATTGGTACATCCAGTTTAATGGTTGCTAAGAATTTTGAAAAACGTATTTCCTCTTTATTTTCTTCAATCTTCTTTTTTACTGCCCCTTTTAATTTTTCCGTGTTTTCTAGAATCCCCTCTATTGAACCAAATTCCGCAATCAGTTTTTGTGCCGTTTTTGGTCCTACGCCCGGACAACCTGGAATGTTATCCGCTGCATCTCCCATTAGCCCAAGCAAGTCAATTACTTGAAGTGGGGTATTAACCTGGAATTTTTCTTTAACCTCCTCTACGCCTAAGAGCTCTGCAGGTTTATTTCCGTTTTTGGGTTTATACATCTTTACATATTCACCAACTAGTTGTGCATAATCCTTATCCGGTGTCATCATCACCGTTTCTATTTTCTGTTCTGCTGCTCTTGTTGCAATTGTACCAATCACATCATCCGCCTCGTATCCACTCACCTCAAAAACCGGAATATTATACGCTGCAATAATCTCCTTGATAATAGGAATGGATCTTCTGATATCCTCTGGTGTTTCCTCTCTTTGCGCTTTATAGGGTTTATACACATCGTGTCTAAATGTTTTTCCTGCAGGGTCAAAGGCAATTGCGATATGTGTAGGGTGTTCTCGGTTGAAAACATCCTCCAACGTATTGACAAAACCAAAAATGGCTGAGGTGTTTTCTCCCTTTGAATTCATGCGTGGATTTCTTATAAATCCGTAGTAAGCTCTATATATTAAGGCGTATGCGTCGAGTAAGAATAATTTCTCCATAACTAAATATCTTTATTTTTGTTTGTAAAAGTACAAAAAAATATGCTATTCAATCTTTTATTATTATTTTTGTAGCTTAAACCATTCATCCATGAGTATACTCTCAACCATACGTTTACCAATACAAGTTGAGTTAGATCGTTTTACCACTTTGTTTAATGACGTTTTATCCAGTGATAATTATTTGTTAGAGCATACGTTATCTTTAGTAAAAGAGCAACATGGCAAAATGATGCGTCCTATGTTGATGCTTCTACTAGCAAAGTCTACGCATACCGTAACACCCGTCACTTATCACGCAGCAGTAGCTTTTGAGTTACTTCATACCGCTAGTCTTGTTCACGATGATGTGGTCGATTTTAGTGATTTACGTAGAGGACATCCCTCTCTAAATTCCGTTTTTGGAAATAAAGTAGCGGTGTTAACCGGCGATTTCTTGTTAGCTACCGCATTATATCATTCCAGCTTAACGTATGACCCTCGTATCGTATCCATCCTTAGTCAGATAGGGCGTGACCTCTCGGAGGGTGAGCTGTGGCAGTTGGCCACGCTATCCGATAGCATTGTATCCGAAGAGACCTATTTTCATATTATCCGTAAGAAAACGGCATCCCTCTTTTCTGCCAGTGCAAAAGCAGCTGTTTTATCTGCTGGTGGTACACTTGAGGAGGCAGAGAAAGCCTATGCTTTTGGTGATTCTATAGGAGTTTGTTTTCAGATAAAAGATGATATATTCGATTATTATACCTCTTCAGATTTAGGTAAACCCACCGGAAGTGATATGTTAGATCGTAAGTTGACACTTCCCATTATCCACGTATTGCAAAAATTAAATAACCCTGTATATAACGATTTGGCTGTTCGTGTTCTAAAAGGTACCTCCACTAAAGAGGATGTTACCGTTCTTATTGCTTTAGCCAAAGAGCAGGGGGGTATAGCCTATGCCAATGAGGTGTTGAACGCCTATAAGGAAAAGGCATGTAGCTATTTAGAGGGTATTGAAGATACGGCCTTACGCGATTCTCTATCGCTTTATTTAGACTTCTTAATGAACCGTACCAAATAAGTACGTTCACTTAATATAACAAAAGAGGAGACACCCTAGGGTATCTCCTCTTTTTGTTTGGGGTTTAGATTAGAAGAACTTAATCTCTTTTTCTTGAATATCCGATAGCAAGATATTTGCCAAACGGCTCGTACCTAAGCGGAACAGCTCATTGTTCAACCATTCCTCGCCTAAAACTTCCTTAACAATAGTGTAGTATACCAATGCGTCATGCACTGTGTTAAGTCCACCTGCTGGTTTGAAACCAATTTTGTTACCAGTCTTATCATAATACTCTTTAATAGCCTCACACATCGCATATGCAGCCTCTGGAGTAGCTGCTGGTTTAAGCTTACCAGTCGATGTTTTAATAAAGTCAGCACCCGAGTAGATGGCAAGAATAGCCGCCTTTTTGATGTTGCTCATGCTTTTTAATGCACCGGTTTCCAAGATAACCTTCATATGTTTTCCTTTACATACCTCTTTTAGTTCTTGAATCTCATCACACATGGTTTGGTAATCTTCGCTTAAGAAGCGACCAATAGAGATAACGATATCAATTTCATCGGCACCATCCATGATAGCCATTCCTGTTTCAGCCACTTTCACCTCAATAAAAGTCTGTGAGGTAGGGAATCCTGCAGATACAGCAGCAATATTCACCTCGTCTACTTCAAGCGTATTTCTAACTGTTTCTACCATATTAGGGAATACACAGATAGCAGCTACATTTTTAAGTTCCGGAAATTTCGTTTCAAATTCATTTACTTTCTCCGTAAATTTCATTACATGCTCCTCTGTATCGTCACTGTTTAGTGTTGTTAAGTCAATACAGTTAAACAGAAATTTTTTCACCTCTACATTGTCGTTAGCTGCTACTTTGTTCGCCACTAATTCTGCTACTTTCTCTTCGATTTCTTGGTCAGTAATCGCAGTATGGTATTTGGATAGGGTAGCAAGATACTTGTTTTCTTCTTTTTTTTCCATTCTATTTTAGTTTTATGTTATTATGATGTCTATCTTTATCCCGTTGCGTCTTTTTCTCAAAGCTCTGTTCCAATGCATCGGTAAGGTTTATATCTGTTTGATTTGCTAAACAGAGAAGTACCCAGAGCACGTCGGCCATCTCTTCAGAAAGGTTCTCTTTTTCTCCCTCTTTAAAGGATTGTTCACCATATTTTCGTGCCATCACGCGGGCCAATTCTCCCACCTCTTCTGTTAAGATGGTCATGTTAGTGAGCTCGTTAAAATAGCGTACACCGTAGGTTTTAATCCAATTATCTACCCTTTCTTGTGCCTCTTCTATCGTCATTATTCTTTTGTTTTAGAGTCCATGAAAATGGTAACCGGACCGTCATTTACAAGTGAAACCTTCATGTCTGCTCCAAACTCTCCTGTTTGTATTGTTTTTCCCAATTCCTTTTCCATTTGTTGACAAAACAAGTGGTAGAGTGGTTCAGAAACAGTTTGTTTTGCCGCCTTGATATACGAGGGCCTATTTCCTCTCTTTGTAGATGCTTGTAGGGTGAACTGACTGATAACAAGTAGTTCCCCCTCTACCTCTTTTACTGAGCGATTCATAACGCCATTCTCGTCATCAAATAGGCGTATATTTACAATCTTTCTACACAGCCAATGGATATCTTCCTCCGTGTCTCTATCTTCAATACCTACGAGTACCAATAGTCCCTTTTGAATAGACGACTTATCCTTTCCATTTATGGTAACTGTCGATTGTGTAACTCGTTGTAGTAGCGTTCTCATTGTCTAATATTCTATTACAAAGTTAGTAATTTACTTTAATACTTTTCCTTTTTTCCTTTTTTTTATAGGAGTAAATCTCTATTTAACTGCCTGTTATTTATTTTCTTCTGCCTGTAAATTATCCCATACAAGTTTTGCTTTTGCTTTGCCAATGGTCAATTCCAGTTGATCTATAGGCACCTCCTTAATACGCTTTACGCTTTTAAACTCTTTCAATAGCGTCTCTTTGGTTTTTTCTCCGATTCCCTTAATACTATCTAGTTGCGAGGCAATTTGTCTTTTACTACGTTTTTCCTTATGGAAAGCAATAGCATATCGATGTACCTCCTCTTGTACCTGTTCT